>JAEUJH010000694.1 GCA_016794825.1 Gemmatimonadota bacterium | reverse complement strand
CTGCCGGGACGAGTACGCCCGGCTGGCGGCATCATGGGAACGGCTGCTCCGCCCCCACGGAAGACCTCCGGCCCGGACGGCGGGGATCCCGACCATCCCGCGAATCGCGCCGGGTTCTGGCGGCACCGGCGGCACCGGCGGCTCCGGCGGCTCCGGCGGGTCCGGCGGGTCCGGCGGCTCGGACTGGTCCGGCGGATCCACCGAGCCGACGGTCGTCAGCGTTCGAACGCCACCTGCCCCCCGACCACGGTCAGCACCGGCTTTCCCCGCAGCAGGAGCACCGGCTCCCGTTCCCCGAACGCCAACGGATCGACGTCCAGGGCCGTGAGATCGGCCCAGCGGCCCGGCGCGATGATACCGGTGACCGCCTCATCGAACGACGAGAACGCCGCCCAACTCGTGTAGCCCCGCAACGCCTCCTCGGGCGACAGCCGTTGCTCCGGGAACCACCCCTCGAACGGCCGACCGCTCCGATCCCGCCGGGTCACGGCGGAATGGAACCCGTAGTAGAAGTCGAAGTCGGAACCGGGCAGATCGGAGTTGAGGATCAGCGGGATCCCGAAACGCCGCATCGTCCGCCAAGCGTACGCGCCGCCGATCCGATCCGGCCCGAGTCGAGCCTCGGCCCAGGGCATGTCCTCGACGGCGTGGGGCGGCTCCATCGACGCGATGACCCCGGCGGCCCGGAACCGGGCAAAGTCGTCGGGATGGACGACCTGGGCGTGCTCGATCCGGTGTCGGCCCGCCCGACTGCCCGGGGCGGCCTTGGACACCGAATCGATGAAGGCCAGGACTTCCCGGTTGCCGGCATCGCCGATGGCGTGGATGGCGGCTTGAAAGCCGGCCCGCATCAGGGCGGCCACCGCCGCGCGATCGAAGCCGTAGTTCTCGCCGCTCGTTCCGCGGTGGCCGGCGCTGTCCGCGTAGTCCTCGAGCAGCCGCGCCCCTCGGCTGCCCAGCGCGCCGTCATAGTACGCCTTGACCGCGGCGACCCGCAGTCGTCGAGTCGGATCGCGGAGCGGGCCGCGGGCCAGCCACTCGCGGGTCAGGGCGGTGTCCCGGGCCGACAACATCGCGGAGACTCGAATCGGGAGCCGGCCCGTCTGCTCCAACCGCTCGAACGCCGCGAGCGTCGCGGCGTCGGTGCCCGCCTCGTGAACGGCGACGTACCCGCGGCCCGCCATCGTATCGAGCGCCACGGCCAGTCGCTCGGCCAGCTGATCGGGCGTCGGTGCCGGGATGGCGGCCTCGAGCAAGGTCACCGCCCGATTGAGGACCACCCCCGTCGGCGCGCCGCCGCGATCCGTCAGGATCGAGCCTCCGATCGGCGCAACGGTCGCGGCGCCGATCCCGGCCCGCTCCAGCGCCATCCGATTGGCCCACCCGGCAAACCCATGCAGGCTCCGGAGGAATACCGGGTGATCCGGCACCGCTCTCGTGAGCGCTTCGTGGGTCGGATAGCGATTGGCCCAGGCCCCTTCGTCCCATCCATAGCCGACGATCCACTCGCCCTTGGGCACCGATTGGGCGCGCGCCGCGACCCGCTCGACGACCTCCGCCTCGGTGGCCACCCCGATCAGATCGAGGCGAGCCAGGTTGAGCGCCAACTCGGCCACATGGGTGTGCGAGTCGATCAGTCCCGGCACCAGGGTGGCGCCGCCGAGATCGATGACCCGGGTGGATGAGTCGCGGAACCGGGCTGCCTCCTCGACCGAACCGACGAAAGTGATGAGGCCGTCGGTGATGGCCACGGCACCGGCGTCGGGATGCCAGCCCTGGGGCCCATAGGGCGCGTCCTTGGCGGGCCGGCCGGCGGAATCCGGCTCTCCCCAGGCGAGCGAATAGACCCGCGCGTTGGTCAGGATCAGGTCGGCCGGCGTCGACCGGTCGCAGCCCGTCGCCAGAAGGATCCCGACCAGCAGCCGACGGATCGTCATTTCCGGACGAACGCGATGTCCGCCCCGGCCGGCTCGAGCGGAACGAGCACCCGCTCGACGACGCCCTTGGCGTTGGTGACGAAGCGGACCCGCCCGGAGAACGGCACCACGCCGCCCGGGTCCTGGATTTCCCAGACGTCGTAGTGGAAGTGGGTCAGCCGGGCCTGGTGCGGGGCCAGGGTGGCCGTCAGGTCCAGGCCCGAACTCGGGGCAATGACCAGCGTCCCGTACCCCGGATGCTCGTAGGTTCCCGCGTAGTCGGCGATGCCATGGCTCGGCTGGGTCCCCGGCCGGCGGTCGGCCAGGCGCTCCTGGCGAGTCCTTTCCTGGCGCTCCCGAGCCCGGGCGTCGGCGGCGCGCTGTCGAGCCACCCAGTCCACCGCCGGGACGCCGAGCAGCCGATCGTACATCGTCCGCATCACGATGGTCGGCACCGGGTTGTTGCCCGACAGATTGGTGAGCACCACGATGCCAATTCGTTCGTCGGGCATCCACGACATCGCCGAGATGTAGCCGTCGATCCCCCCGCCGTGCGACACCAGCTTGGCACCCCGGTACGTCGAAACCCCGACGCCGAGACCGTAGGCGGCGTGCCCCAGCTCGGGATGATCCACCGAGGCCCCGGTCACCATCTGGGGCGACTGCATCAACCTCTCGTTGGCCTCCGAGAGGAGCCGTTTGCCGCCGAATTGCCCCTGGTCGATCCGGAACTGGATGTAATTCAGCATGTCGTCGACCGACGAGTTGATGGACCCGGCCGGGCCGACGGCGTCGATGTTGCGGAACGGCAGACGGATCAGCGAGTCGTTGCGCCAGGTGTACGGGAAGGCGAAGTCGCCGGCGCCGGGGGTCTCGCGCACCGAGGTGTTGGAGCGGAGCATCCCGAGCGGCATGAAGATCCGATCGCGGATCAGTTCGTCCCACCCGCGTCCCGAAATTTTCTCGACCAGGTAGCCGGCGGTCATGAACATCAGGTTCTGGTACTGGTAACGGCTCCGGAACGAGGCGTTCGGCTCCAGATACCGAAGCCGCTGATAGAGTTCCTCGCGGGAAAATGGCCGGCCGTACCACGCGTTGTCGTGACGGGGCAGCCCGGACCGGTGACTGACGAGGTCCTTGGGGGTCATCTCGCGGGTGGCAAAGTCGTCCCACAGCCGGAAGTCAGAGAGATAGGTCCGGACGGGCGCGTCCCAGTCGAGCTTCTTCTCGTCGGCCAGCATGCCCATCAGGACGACCGTGAACGACTTCGAGTTGGACCCGATGCCCATGACGGTCCGCGAGGTCACCGGCTCGCGCCCCTCGACATCCCGGAATCCGTAGCCCTTGGCGACGACGACCTGACCGTCGCGGATCACCCCGATCGCCAGACCGGGAATGTGCCACTCGGCCATCGTGGTGGTCACCCATTCGTCGAACCCGCGGAGGTCGGCAAAGCTGCGAGGCCGCTGGGCCGTCGCGACGGTGGCGATCGACAGCCCGATGAGGGCCGACACGACCGCGTTCTGGCGGCGAATCATGGGGACTCCTTGCCTGGAAGGGGCGACGGGGAAAGAATACGACATCCATGGAAAAGCTCCAGGCCATCGTCCACGACGATCACGTCACCCTCGCGGCCGATGTCGCGACCCGGATTGCCCAGGTCATCCGGCGCGCCAACGCCGAGGGCCGCGCGGCCGTCCTTGGCCTGGCCACCGGGTCGACGCCGGTCGGCGTCTATCGGGAACTGATCCGCCTCCACCAGGATGAGGGCCTCAGTTTTCGCAACGTGGTGACGTTCAACCTGGACGAGTACTACCCGATGGAGCCGGAGAACATCCACTCCTACCATCGGTTCATGGCGGAGCACCTGTTCGACCACATCGACATTCCGCCGGCCAACGTCCACATCCCCGACGGCAACCTCCCGCGGGAGCAGGTCGACGACCACTGCGCCAGCTACGAAGCGGCCATCCGCGCCGCC
Organism: Gemmatimonadota bacterium; assembly: GCA_016794825.1. Classification (GTDB taxonomy): domain Bacteria; phylum Gemmatimonadota; class Gemmatimonadetes; order Gemmatimonadales; family GWC2-71-9; genus SHZU01. The sequence continues at coordinate 38,844 of JAEUJH010000694.1, read as the reverse complement.
GGCGGGATCGACTTCCAGCTCCTCGGCATTGGCAAGACGGGCCACATCGGCTTCAACGAACCGGGATCGGGGGCAAGAAGTCGAACCCGCCTGGTCACCCTCGACACCGTCACCCGTCGGGACGCCGCCGCCGACTTCTTCGGCGAGGCCTACGTCCCGCGCGAGGCGATCACGATGGGTGTCGCCACCATCCTCGAGGCCCGGGAAATCGCCATCCTGGCCACCGGCGAGCACAAGGCGGCCATCGTCCGCCGCGCCATCGAGGGCGAGGTCGACACCGAGGTCGCGGCGACCTTCCTCCAGACCCACCCGGCCACCACGTTCTTCCTGGACCGGTCGGCGGCCGCCGATCTGACGCGGGTCGCCACGCCGTGGCTGGTCGACGAAGTCGAGTGGACCGATCAGCTGGCGCTGCGGGCGGTGGTCAGGCTGGCGCTCCGGACCGGACGGGCCATCCTCAAGCTGACCCAGCGCGACTACGTCGAGCACAAACTGTCCTCCCTGCTGGCCAAGTTCGGCACGCCAGGAGCGCTCAACGGATTTGCCTTCAATGCCCTCGGCGCGCGGATCCGGGGCCGCTCCAAGCTGCCCACCCGTCAGCGAGTGATCTGCTTCTCGCCCCATCCGGACGACGACGTCATTTCGATGGGCGGCATGCTCCGGAAGCTGGTGCTGAACGAGAACACCATCACCGTCGCCTACCTGACCAGCGGCAACATCGCGGTGTTCGACCACGACGTCCGCCGCTACCTCGACTACACGCTGCGCCTGGCCAATGAACGGGGCCTGGCGCCGGAGGCCACGGCGGCCCTGGCCGATCGGATCGAGCGGTTCCTGGCCCAAAAGCAGCCGGGCCAGGTGGACATCCGCGAGGTACAGGATCTCAAGCGGATCATCCGCGAGTCCGAGGCGGTCAGCGGCATCGAAACCCTCGGCCTGCCCCGGAGTGCCGCGCGGTTCCTGAACCTGCCGTTCTACCAGACCGGCACCGTTCGCAAGGCGCCGATCGGCCTGGCCGACGTGGCGATCGTCCGGGCCCTCCTCGAGGAGTGCCGCCCCGACCTGATCTTCGTGGCCGGCGACTTGTCCGACCCGCACGGCACCCATCGGATGTGCAAGGAAGCGATCGACCAGGCCCTCCGCGGATTCGTCCCCCGCCCCGAGGTCTGGCTCTATCGAGGGGCGTGGCAGGAGTGGCCCGTCACCGAGGCCACCTGGCTCGTGCCGCTGGCCCAGGAGGAACTGGCGCTCAAGATCCAGGCGATCTTCAAGCACCAGTCCCAGAAGGACTCGGCCCCATTCCCCGGGCTCGACGAGCGGGAGTTCTGGCAACGGGTCGAGTCCCGCAACAAGGAAACCGCCGCCGAGCTCGACCGGCTCGGCCTGGCCGAGTACTTCGCGATGGAGGCCTACGTCGTCGATGGCCCTTCGTGAGGAGCTGGAGCGGTCCGGCGCGTGGCTGTTCCGGTACCGGAGCTACGCGCCCCCCCTGCTCCTCGTTCCGCTGGTCCTGGCGGGGTTCGAGGTCCATCCCGGCGAGCGCCCCGGTCTCGAACCGGTGCCCGCAACGCTGGGCGCCGCCCTCGCCGCCGTCGGCCTCGTCATCCGGATCCTGGTGATCGGCTTCGCGCCCGCCGGCACCTCCGGCAAGAACCGCTCGCTCCAGGTGGCCGAGTCGCTCACGACGACCGGCCTGTACTCGATGGTTCGGCATCCGCTCTACCTGGGCAACTTCTTCCTCTGGATCGGCCCCGCGGCGGCCACCGGATCCTGGTGGGCCCCCGTCCTGATCGCCCTCGTGTTCTGGCTCTACCACGAGCGGATCGTCCTTGCCGAGGAGAAGTTCCTCCGCGACCGGTTCGGGGCCGAGTTCCTGAGCTGGGCGGCGGTGACCCCGGCGTTCTGGCCAGCACTCCTTCGCTGGCGCCCGCCCGCGCTGCCGTTCTCGCTCCGGACCGTGCTGCGCCAGGAGTATTATGGGTTCTTCTCGGCCGTTTTCCTGTTCTCCCTGCTCGAGGGGCTCACGGTCGCCGTCGAGACCGGCCGTCCCGGTCTGTCGCGCGGCTGGCTCGTGGGCCTTGGCGCGGCGGCGGTCGTTGCCGGGGTGCTCCGGATCCTCCAGCGCCAGACCCGGTGGCTCGATGCGCCTGGGCGTTAGGCTCCTGGTCGTCGGGTTGGCGCTGGGCCGCGCCCCGGTGGCCGCGGCGCAGGTCGACTCCGCCGGTTCCGGCCACCGCCCACCCCTGATCCGGCCGATCGAGGCGGCGGCCGCGGTCGGCGCGATCGCGGCCGCCGCGCTGATCGACGGCACCGTCCGCGATCGATCCCAGGCCGAACGATCCGTCGCCACCAACGGGGTGGCCTCGGTCGGGAACGCGTTCGGGCATTTCTTCTACGTGGGGCCGGCGCTGGCCGCCGGCTGGGTCACCGGACGGATCCTGGGCGACTCAAGGATCATGGGGGCCAGCGCCAAGGCCGCGGCCGCGGGCGTCGTCGCCGGCGCCATCACCGGAGCCCTCAAGGTTGGCTTCGGACGAGTCCGGCCACGGGATGGGCTCGACCCGATGGAGTTCCATCCGTTCTCGAGCAACGCCTCCTTCCCCTCCGGCCACACCACGCTGGCCATGGCCATCGCCACGAGCCTGGCTCACTCGACGCCGGACGGCTGGACCGACATCGCGTTCTACGGCGCGGCGGCGGTGACCGGCTTTGCCCGGATCAACGACAACAAGCACTGGCTGTCCGATGTGGTCGGCGGCGCCGCGATCGGCTATCTGGTGGGTCGACAGATCACCGAGCGGCGGGGCCGGATCCGGCCCCTGGCGGGACCGGGCGCGGTGGGCGTGACGCTGACGTTCTAGGCTCGGCTCGGCACGGCCACGATCCGGGGCGTATGCCCGGTGGCCGCGAGGAACGCCTCCACCCCGCTCCGCTCGAGGATCAGGGTCGCCGTGTTCACCAGCGGATGGGCCCGCCACCGCTCGGTCTCCCAAACGTCCCGATCGACGACGAGTTCGACCGCCCGGTCGCGATCGTTCACCAGGCCGAGCACCGTCACCGACCCCGGGGTGACGCCGAGGAACCGGAGCAGCCGTTCCGGCGAGGCGAGCCCGAGCTTGTCGGCGCCGATCAAGGGCGCCAGGGCCTTGAGATCGACCTGCTTGGCGCAGTCCGTCACCACCAGCCAATGGCGGCGGCCCTTCTGGTCGCGCAGGAAGAGGTTCTTGGTGTGCGCCGCGACCACCTCCGCGGGCACCGTCCGCTCCGCCTCGTCGCAGGTAAAGACGGCCGCGTGGTCGTGGCGATCGTAACGGACCCCGAGTTGGTCGAGTCGGGCGAGGAGCCCGGCCACGTCGGGGGCCGGACCGGATGGAGAATCGTCAGGCATCGGCTATTCTTGGCAGGGTTGCGCTGGCGGCCACGCGGGATGATCGCAGGTACAGTTCGGCCGCCACCAGGTTGGGAACCCAGCAGCTCCAGGCCACGACCTGGTACGCCGGGAGAAAGCCACCGAGCCCAACGGTCAGGAACGGCAGCTCGAGTCGCAGGGTCACCGCGGCAAAGATGAGGGCGTAGGCCCGGATCATCCATTCCCGATGGCCGGCCACGTCCCGGCCGCGGATCCGACGATAGCCGGTGCCGACCGCGACCAGGACCGCGGCCCCCAGCGTGCCGAAGCCGATCCGGGTGATGGCCCCCCCGAACGCGAACGGCGCCATGGCCAGGCCGACCGCCCCGGTCAGGGCCGCGGTGACGACGAACCCGAGGCCGATCGCGCGATGGAGGCGGCGGCGCCGGAGCAGATCGCGGCGGAACTGGAGCGGGCCGAGCAGGACCGCGATCCCGCCGAACAAGGCGTGCGAGTAGATGCCCCAGGGACGGGCCCGGAACGAGGCGGCCAGATCGGGCGGGAACGCGCGGTCGCCGGCCAGCAGGTACCAGAACGCGTAGGCGGCGATCGGAACGGCCAGGATGAAGACCACCCACCAGGCCAGGGCTCGACGACGCTGCGGGGCGGAGACGGAAATACGCTGGCTCGGCGGTGGGTTTCGAATACAATATACGACGTGATGACGACGACCACCCAGGAGATCCGATGACTCTCTTCCTGGCCCTCGCCCTCGGGGCCCTCCCGCTCGCGCAGACCCAAACCGTGTACGACGGGTACATCGCCGGGATCCGCGTGGCCGAACTGACGGTCACCGGGCGGGGCGAGGCGGCGCGGTACACGATCCGGAAGAAGAACCCGGCCGCCAACCAATGGGGTCCCGCCCGCTCCACCTCCGGGGCGGCGATTGCCACCGACACCGCGTTTTCCCTCTGGGGCGCGGTGCGAGGCGTGGTCCCGCTCATCGACCGGGTGTCCCGGGTCGACTGGCAGTCACTCGAACTGGTCGGGTGGCCGGATCGGCGGACCATCTACGAACGGCATCGGACCCTCACGGAGCCGGTGGCCGGACGGCCGGTGACGGTGGCCCACTGGGCCCGGAAGGACGCCTCCCGTCCCATGGACCTGATCATCGGGCCGGACAACCGCCTGGTGGCGGCCTATGACGTCGGCGCCGACATGGTCCTGGTCCGGCGAGGCTACGAGCGCTTCACCACGGTGGCCCGATGGAGTGAGCCGGACATCTCGCCGGGGCGGTACGGCTACCGGGCCCTGGGCAAGCAGATGGTGGCCATGCCCGACGGAACCCGGCTGGCGACGCTCGTGTACCTGCCCGATGGGATCGAGGGGCCGTACCCGGTGGTCTTCATCCGGACCCCCTACGGCATCGGTGACGTCATCGGCGGCATGTGGCACTACCCGGCGCGCGGGTACGCGCTCGTCGTCCAGGCTACCCGGGGCACCTCGTTCACCGACCCGGCCAACCGCTCAGACGGGGTCTGGGAGCCCATGATCCACGAGCGGCGGGACGGCGCGGCCGCCCTCGACTGGATCGTGGCGCAACCGTGGTCGGCCGACAAGATCTGCATGCAGGGCGGATCGTACGTCGGCTATACCCAGTGGACCGCGGCCATGGCTCGGAACCCCGCCCTCAAGTGCCTGGTCCCCGAGAGCTCGATGGGAACGGCCTTCAGCGATCAGCCGTACATGGGTGGCAGCTTCGTCGAGGGCATGGCGTTCTACTCCTTCTGGATGCTCGAGCAGAAGCTCCTGCCCAATCGGACCTGGAGCGACGTGCTCCGCCACCGCCCCCTGATCGACCTCGACAACTACGCCCTCGGGCACGACCTGCCCCAGTGGAACACCCTGTTCCAGCACCCCACCAACGACGCCTACTGGGCCGAGCAGGACTGGTATCGGGGCACTCATCCGCGGGACTTCTCGGCACTGATGATCAGCGGGTGGTGGGACGACGACTTTCCCGGCACCGAGAGCAACTGGGCGCTGATGAGCCGCTATGGCACCGGACCCCAGCGGCTGATCGTCGGCCCGTGGCGCCATGGGTACAACCTCGACCGGATGCTCAACGGCTATCGCTTCGGGGCCGACGCCCTGCGCGACGACATCTGGATCACCAAGCAGCGCTGGTATGACCAGCACCTCAAGGGGATGACCCCGTCGCCGGCCGAGCCGGTGGTCCGCTACTTCGTCCTCGGGGCCAACGAGTGGCGCACCGCCACCGCCTGGCCGCCCAAGGAAGCCGTGGCCGAGACCTGGTATCTCGCCAGCACCGGCGACGCCCACCGGAGCTTTACCTCCGGCACCCTGAGCCGCCAGGCACCGACCGGCGACCAGCCCGCCGATCGGTACCGCTACGACCCGGCCAACGCGCCGCCCAACTGGATGAGCTTCGACCAGATGCTCCGTTGGGAGGACGTCCAGAGCTATCCGTACGACATGAAGGACATCGAGGCCCGACCCGACGTGCTGACGTACACCTCGGCGCCGCTCGAGGAGGACCTCACGATCGCGGGCGCGCTCTCCGCCACCCTGTACGCCTCCACCGACGTCCGCGACACCGACTGGTGGATCCACGTCTCGGATCTCGACCCCGACGGGAAGTCGCACCGCATTACCCAGGGGATGGTCCGGGCCCGGTTCCGCCACAACGACGACCCGCAGAACCACATCTTCGGGTCGAACTTCGAGTCGGAGCGCCTCCTCTCGGGCGACTCGACCGAAGTGGTCAAGTATCAGATCGGGATCCGATCGATCGCCAACACCTTCCGGAAGGGGCACCGGATCCGGATCGCGATCATGAACGCGGTCGACAACTATTCGTTCCCGAACTCCAACACCGGCAAGCACGAGGCGTTCGTCACCGAAACCGTGGTCGGCTCGATGGCGGTCCATCATTCCCGCGCCCATCCGAGCTCGGTGACGCTCCCGGTCATTCGCCGGTGACGGATACGCCACCGGTCGGCCCGGGCACCCGGCTGCTCCAGCGCGTCGTCGAGGTCCGGGCCGACGAGGTCCGGACCATGCTCCTGGCGTGCGCGTACTTCTTCTGCCTCCTGTCGGCCTGGTTCATCATGCGGCCGATCCGGGAGCAGATGGGCGTGGCCGGCGGCACCCGCAACCTGCCATGGCTCTACATGGGGACGCTGCTGTCCACCCTGGCGGTCCACCCACCGTTCGCGGCGCTGGTGGCCCGGCTGCCCCGGGAGCGGTTCATCACGCTGTCCAACCGGTTCTTCGTCGCCAACATCCTGGCGTTCTTCCTGCTTTTCGAGTTCGTCCCCGCCGAGCGGCTGGTGTGGATCGGTCGGGTCTTCTTCGTCTGGACCAGCGTCTTCAACCTGTTCGTCGTGTCGGTCTTCTGGGCGTTCATGGTGGACGTGTTCCGGACCGAGCAGGCCAAGCGACTGTTCGGGTTCATCGGGTTCGGCGGGACCCTGGGCGGGATCACCGGCGCCGCGCTGACCGCCACGCTGGCTGAACGGGTCGGGCCGACCTCCCTGTTCCTCGTCTCGGCCATCCTCCTCGAACTGGCCGTGCAGTGCGTCCGCCGCCTGTCGCGGCTCAAGCGGGGCGAAGCCGAAGCCCGGGGCGAAGTCGAGCAGCTCATCGGCGGCGGGACGCTGGCCGGGGTCAGCCACGTGCTCAAGTCGCCCTACCTGCTCGGGATCTGCCTCTACATGCTGCTGTTCACGGTGGGTTCCACCGTCCTCTACTTCCAGCAGGCGGAGCTGGCCTCCCGGTCATTTTCAGACCGGGCGGCGCAGACCGCATTCTTTGCCCGGCTCGATCTGGCCGTCAACGTGCTCACCCTCCTGACCCAGATGTTCCTGACCGGGCGGCTCATCAAGTCATTGGGCGTGACGTTGACGCTGGCGCTGCTGCCCGCCCTCTCGGTGGCCGGCTTTGCGTTGCTCGGCGCGGTGCCCGTCCTGGCGGTGTTCGTGGTGTTCCAGGTCCTCCGCCGGGCCGGCGAGTACGCCGTGGCCCGACCCGCCCGCGAGGTGCTCTACACGGTGCTGTCGCGCGAGGACAAGTACAAGGCCAAGCACTTCATCGACACCTTCGTCTACCGCGGCGGCGATCAGGTGGGGGCGTGGAGCATGCGGGGCATGGCGGCGTTAGGCCTCGGTCTGGCCGGCACCGCGTTCGTGGCGGCACCCCTGGCCGCCGCGTGGCTCGGCATCGCGCTCTGGCTCGGTCGCCGGCAGGCGACCCTGGCGCGGTGACCTCCCTCCCCCAGGGCGGCCTCCGCACGGCGGCCGCCTACGTGGGCATCGGCCTGTTCGGGATCGCGCCCCTGCTCGCGGCCGTCGGGGCGTCGTGGCTCGGGGACCGGCTGGGCTGCCGAGTGGACGAAGCGGCCGTCCATCCGTGCCCGGTGGCGGGCGTCGACCTGGGCGGCGCGCTCAATGCGCTGCAGGGCTTCGGCTGGTTGTCGCTGATTACGCTGCCGGCTTCGGGACTGGGGATCATCGGCCTGACCGTCGTGACGGTGTTGAAGCGACGTCGCTGAGATCCGGCCACGGTAACGACCCGGCTACCGCCGCCGTTCCAGATCCGCCAGCAGCGGCCGGTGATCCGACCCGTAGTCCGGCAGCACCCGGGCCGACCGCACCACCCACGAATCATCCGCCAGGACGTGATCGATCCGGAGACGGATCCACCCATTGAACCGGGTGGCGCCGATCCCGAACCCGGCGGCCTCGAACGCCTCCGTCAGGTCGCCCCAGTGTTCCCGGTAGATGGCGCTTTCGGACGGGAGATTGAAGTCGCCGGCCACGAGGCGCGGGCCCGGCCCCTCCTCGACCCACTGCCGAGCCTGGCGCGACTCGATGTCCCGCAGGACGATCCCCTCCTCGATGGTCAGCGGGGCCGAGGTCTCGCCGCGGAGCAGCGATTCGAACCCCTGACGAGGCGTGTCGAGGTGCACGTTGGTCAGATCGAATGGCCCCCGCGGCCCCTCGATGCGGTACCGGATGACCATCCCCGAACCGCCAGCCTCGGCCACCGATTTCCGGGGCAGTTGCTCCACCGACTGCACCGGAAGCCGGGAGAGCAGACACACCACGCCGGAGTACGAACGGTACCCGCGGATGGCCGCCATGGCCGACCGCATGACGGGGCCACACTCCTGGATGGCCACCAGGTCCGGCTGCCAGTCGTCGACGAGTTCCGCCAAGTGGCGTGCCGCGGTCTCGCCGCCAGCCACGTTGAAGGTGATGATCCGGACGGTGGCCACGGGGTCGCCCCGTCCGGACAACCGGCCGAGTCCGAGCGACCCACCCATCACCCCCAGACCGCCGATCAGCGTCGGCACGAGCAACAGGCCCACCGTCAGGAACCGGCGACTGAACAGCGCCATGACCGCCAGCGGGCCAAGCGGCAGCAGCCACGGCCACCGACCGCTGAAGAGGAGGACCGTGCCGCCCCACCACCGGTCGCCGGTCCGCAGCAGCACCGATACGAGGGCGAGTCCGGCGGCCGTGAGCAGGATGATTCCGTCGAGCGGGGTCAGGAACGTCGCGCCCACCTTGAGGCGGGACCGCGGCGCCTGGCCGCGGAGCCACCACCAGAGCCGGCGGAGCCGGAACGGGTCGACCGCCGCATGGCAGGCCGGGCAGCGGGCGGGTCGCCAGAAGCGCCCCGGGTCGAGGCCCACCTTGTGGCCCTGCCCGCCGCAGCGGATGACGTACGGCGAACCGGCGAACGTCGGGGTCGTCACGAAAGGAGCGCCCCACCCGTGACCGGGCGGGGCGCGGAACGGAGGTCAGCGATCGGGCTGGGGCGTGACCCGCAGATACGGCTTCTTGGTGACGAAGCCCTTGGGGAACTTGGTCTTCGCGTCCTCGTCCGAGACCGCCGGGACGATGATCACGTCCTGACCCGGCTGCCAGTCGGCCGGCGTGGACACCTGATAGTTGGCCGTCAACTGGAGCGAGTCGATGACCCGGAGGATCTCGTCGAAGTTCCGGCCGGTGCTGGCCGGGTAGGTCAGCATCAGCTTGATCTTGTTGTCCGCCCCGATCACGAACACCGACCGGACCGTCATCGTGTCGTTGGCGTTGGGGTGGATCATCCCGTAGAGGTTGGAGACCGCGCGATCCGGATCGCCGATCATCGGGAAGTTGACCACCTGCCCGGTCACGTCGGTGATGTCACCCTCCCATTTGACGTGCGACGCCACCGGATCGACGCTCAGGCCGATGATCTTGCAGTTGCGGCGTTCGAACTCCGGCTTGAGCCGCGCGGCGGCCCCGAGTTCGGTGGTGCACACCGGGGTGAAGTCCTTGGGGTGGGAAAACAGCACCGCCCACGAGCCACCCTTCCATTCATGGAAGCGGATCGGGCCGTGGGTCGTGTCGGCCGAGAAATCGGGGGCCACATCGCCAAGTTGCAGTGACATTCGTACCAGCCTGGTTGGGGGTCGAAACCGTCCCGAGAAGTTAGCCTCCCCTCGGGACGGATCAACCGGACGGGATCAGCGATTCGGTCCGGACCCCGGGTCGAGTCAGCGGTCGTCGTCATCCCCATCGTCCGACCGGGCTTCCGCGCCACCGCCCTCGGTGCCAGGCGTGGCCGCGGCCGCGACGTGGACCTGGGCCGCCCCGTGGCGGTACACCAGTTCGCCGCCGGAGTGACCCACCTGGTAGCCGGCCGGCAGCAGGGCCAGCGTCGCCACCGTGGCTACGGCCCGCCCCATTTCGCCGACCCGGCCGCGGGCCAGCCCGAGCCCCGCCAGTGCCAGGGTGGCGCCGGTCAGGACCAGGAACCGCTCGGCCCGCTCGCCGTGGCTCTCGATGATCCGTTCGGGCACGGCCTGCTCGACCCGTTCCTCCTGCTGCTCCCCGGTCTCGACCGCGAGCCAGCTGCTGCCGAACAGTCCGAGCGCCAGGAGGGTCACGACCCCCCAGCCGAGCCTCGGGGTGACCGTTCCCCGCCGAATCAGGAACAGGGCGCCGATCGCGGCGACGGGCAGGAGGACCGCCAGGACGATCGGGAAGTGGACGATCGCGGGGTGGAGCGGATCGGGTAACATGCTGAATTCTCCTTCATTCGAGGAACGGGTCGGCCAGCACCAGCGCACGGGTCGAACCTGCCCTTCCGGCCCGCTCGGGACCATCCGACAAACGTCCCGACCGGCCCCGGCATCCGTCCCAAGAGTAGATTCCGACCCTGCAGCCCAGCGCGGAGCGCGGAATCGTGGACTTCGAGGACCAGGACGGACCGGCCGAAGGGCCTAACATCGGGCTGTTTCTGGCCGTGGTCCTTGGCGCGGTCGTCGTCGGGGGTGTGACGGATCTCATTCTCGACGCTCCCACCCGCCCGAGCGCCCACGTGGTGCTGGAAATCCTTCTCATCCTGCTCAGCCTTGGCGGGCTCGGCTACCTGGCTCGGGGCTGGATGGCCGCCCGTCATTCGCTCGAATCGGCCCACCGGGATCTGGCAACCCGCCGGGCCGAACGCGATGCCTGGCGTGCCAGCGCCGAGCGGGCCCTCGACGGACTGGGCCGGGAGGTGGCCCGCCAGTTCGACGCCTGGGAGCTGTCGCCCGCGGAACGGGAGCTGGCGCTCCGCCTCATCAAGGGACACAGCGTCAAGCGGATTGCTCGGGAAATTGACCGGAGCGAAAAGACCGTCCGCCAGCACGCGGTGGCGGTCTACCGGAAGTCGGGGCTCTCGGGCCGGGCCGAGCTCGCGGGGTTTTTCCTGGGCGGCCTGCTCCTCCCGGCGCGGGAGGGTGAACCGGAGGTCGAGCCCCGTTAACTGTGCGTTCACCTGTCCGGCCTAGGTTTCCAGCCGTGTCGAACCGACTGCCGCCCACCGCCGTGACCGCCGGGGTTGCCCGATGAGAATCCTGGTCGTCGAGGACGAGCCCCAGCTCCGGGACTCGCTGACCCGCGGTCTCCGCCAAGGGGGCCACGCGGTCGATTCGGCCGGCGGGGTGGCCGAGGCGCTCAGCAAGCTCGGCCTCGACCCGTACGACGCGCTGGTCCTCGATCTCAACCTGCCGGACGGTTCCGGCCTCGACCTGGCGCGAACCCTCCGGAAGACCGGCGCCAACGTCATCATCCTGGCCCTCACGGCCCGCGACTCGATCCCGGATCGGGTCGAGGGCCTCGACGCCGGGGCGGACGACTACCTGGTCAAGCCGTTCGCGCTCGACGAACTCCAGGCCCGCCTGCGGGCTCTGGAACGGCGCCACCCGACCATCCGGCCGACCGCCATCGAAATCGACGACCTTCGGATCGACCCGGCCAGCCGGACCGCGACCCGGGCCGGGCACCGGATCGAGCTGACCACCACGGAGTTCTCGCTCCTCGAGTTCCTCGGCAAGCACGCGGGCCAGGTCGTGGGTCGGGCCTTGATCAGCGCCCACGTCTGGGACGAGAACTACGACCCCGCGTCCAACATCATCGACGTCTACATCGCCCGCCTCCGGAAGAAGCTCGACGTCGCCGGCGGGCGCCCTCTATTGCACACTGTCCGTGGCGCCGGGTACGTTTTGCGACCCGACGCCACCGATGGCTAGCTACCCACTCCGCGGTCTCCGCGTTCGTCTGACCGTCGCCGTCGCGGCGACCTTTGCCCTCCTCCTCGCCGTTGGCGCGGCGGCTCTCTATGCCGTCCTCGAGCGGCATTGGCGCGCGGAGGTCGACCAGACCCTCGACCACTCCCTCGGCGCGGCGCGCGCGCTCTTCAGTTCGGAACTCGCCGAGTACGGCACGCCCCAGGCCACCGTCGTCCACATCGTCTCGGAACTCGTCTTCGGCGATCGATCAGTCGTGGCGGTCGACCCGAGCGGCACCCGCCTCGCCCAGAGCCGGCCCCTCGAGGCGGCGCCCGACCTCTGGCGGGTGTCCCTGCCCTCGCCCAACGGCGGCCCCATTACCGTCATGGCCCCCAACGGCCCGAGCCGGGTGGCCACGACCGAGCTGGCAATGGGATTCCAGCTGGCGGTCGGCCTGACGCTGGTGCCGATGGAGGAGCGGCTTCGAGACCTGCGGGCGGTTCTCTTCCTGGGCGTGCTGGCAAGCCTGGCCGCGGGAGCCGCGGTCGCCCTGGTGGTGTCGCGCCGGGTCCTGACGCCGGTGACGGCCATGGCCGCCATGGCCGACCGGCTCCGAGAAGCGGTCATCCGGGGTGAGCACCCGGAGCTCCAGCCGGTCCCGCTCCCCACCGAGCGCGACGAAGTGGGTCGACTCCAGACCGCCTTCGTGGCCCTGGTGAGCCGCCTCGAGGCCGCCATCGACCAGGAGCGGAACACCGCCGCCAACCAGCGCCGCTTCTTTGCCGACGCCGCGCATGAGCTCCGCACCCCGGTGGCCATTCTGCGGAACGAGATCGACACCGCCCGGCTCGAAGCCGCGAGTCCGACGCAGGTCGCCGTGCTCGAGCGGCTGGGACGCGAGGCGCAGCACCTCGGCCAGCTGGTCGGCGACCTGCTCCTCCTGGCCCGGGGCGAGACCGCCGAGGACCTCGAATCCACCGCGGTGATCTTCCTCGACGACGCGGCCAGCAATGCCATCGTCCGGGCCAGCCGGTTGCCGGCGGCGGCCGGCCGCCGGATCGCGGTCGGACGCTTCGACGCGACCCCCGTCCGCGGCGACGCCACCTTGATCGAGCGGGCCGTCCTGGCCCTGATCGAGAACGCGCTGCTCTACGCCCCCGGCAGCGACGTCGAGGTGAGCGTCGGCGAGGGCGACGGACCCCGGAAAACCAGCTGGGTCCGAGTCACCGACTGGGGTCCGCCGATCCCCGACGACGCCGTCGAGCGGATCTTCGAGCGATTCGTCCGACTCCGGAATGACGTGCCCGGCAGCGGATTGGGCCTGGCCATCGTCCGCTGGGTGGCCACCATCCACGGCGGCACGCTCCGCCTCGAGCAGGAACCGGCCGCCGGCCGGAAGTCGTTCCTCCTGGAAATGCCAGCTCCCGAATCCTCCGTCCCTCCCCACTCCCCGGCCTCGACATGATCGGTGTTCTCGGCATCCTGATCTCGCTCGCGTTGCTCATGTACCTGGCGTACCGTGGCATCAACGTGCTGATCCTGGCCCCGGGCCTGGCGCTGCTGGCCGCGCTGGCCAGCGGCGAAACCCGGCTCCTGGCCACGTACACCCAGATCTTCATGGCGAGCCTGGGCGGCTTTCTCGTCAAGTATTTCCCGCTCTTTCTGCTCGGGGCCATCTTCGGCCGCTTGATGAGCGACTCGGGGGCCGCCGCCGTGATCGCGCGGAGCATCGTCAACCGCCTGGGCGCCCGGCGGGCCATCCTCGCGATCGTTCTGTCGTGCGCCATCCTGACCTACGGCGGCGTCTCGGTGTTCGTGGTGGCGTTTGCCGTCTATCCGATCGCCACCGTCCTGTTCCGCGAGGGCGGGCTGCCCAAGCGACTGATCCCGGGTTCGATCGTCCTCGGGGCGGCCACGTTCACGATGACGGCGCTTCCCGGAACGCCGGCCGTCCAGAACGCCATTCCAATGCCCTTCTTCGGAACCGACACGTTCGCGGCCCCGGGCATCGGCGTCGTGGCCGGGTTGGTCATGCTGGCCTTCGGACTCTGGTGGTTGGACCGCCGCGCGGCCCGCGCCGCCGGCGAGGGCTACGGCGATCACCCCATGGACCGGGCCGAGTCGCCGCAGGCGGAGCGGGGCCCGGGGCTCTGGGTCGCGCTGCTTCCGATCGTGGCGGTCATCGTGATCAACTGGACGGTGACCCGGTTCGTGATCCCGAGCATGGACGCGGCCTACCTGGCGGAAAAGAAATTCGGCGGGGTGAGCCTGAACGACGTCCGGGGCATCTGGTCGCTGATCGTGGCGCTGACGATCGCGGTCGTCCTGGTGGTCTTGCTCAACCGCTCGCGGTGGCGGGATCTCAAGACGTCGGTCAACGACGGCACCATGAGTTCGCTCCTGCCGATCTTCAACACCGCGTCGGAGGTCGGCTACGGATCGGTCATCGCGTCGCTGGCCGGGTTCGGCGTCATCCAGGGCTTCATCATGGGCCTCTGGCCCTCCAACCCGCTGATTTCCGAGGCGATTTCGGTGAACGTGTTGGCCGGGATCACGGGCTCGGCCTCGGGCGGGATGAGCATCGCGCTCAACGTGCTTGGCGCGCGCTACCTCGAACTCGGCACGGCGGCGGGCATCTCGCCAGACCTGCTCCACCGGATCGCGGCGATCGCCTCGGGCGGGCTCGATTCACTTCCCCACAACGGGGCGATCATTACCCTGCTCGGAATCTGTCGGCTCGGTCATCGGGAATCGTACCTGGACATCTTCATGGTCAGCGTGGCCGGACCGATCCTGGCCCTGATCGTGGCCCTGATACTCGGGACGGCCTTCGGCTCCTTCTGAGTCGCGGCGGGGCCTGGCCGTGGGGGGCGGCGCCGGAACGCCCCCCAACTCCGTATATTCAGCGACTGTGACGACCCTGCTGAGTCGCCCGCTCCCGGGCCTGGCCCGGATGCGGCATTCACTGGCGATCCTGGCCGTCGGCTTCATCGTCCACGGGCCGGTTCGGCCGGTGGTCCGGCCCGACTTCCCGGCCCTGGTCAGCCAGCTCTCGGAGGGCCCCGGGTTCTTCCCCAGCGACAACCTCGTCTCCAACGAGACCTCCTACCTCCACGTCATCGGCACCCTCAGGGAACGCGGGATCAAGGGCGGCGCGTACGTCGGGGTCGGCCCCGAGCAGGGCTTTTCCTACATCGCCGAGATCCGCCCGGAGATCGCCTTCATCGTCGACATCCGGCGGGACAATCTCCTGCTCCACCTGCTGCTCAAGGCCATCTTCTCGAGTTCGGCCAACCGGCTCGAGTATCTCTGCCTCCTGTTCGGCCGGCCGGTCCCTCCCGACCTCCACGCGTGGACCGACCGGCCGCTGACCGACCTGCTCGGCTGGATCGACTCGACCCCGGTGAGTCGTCCGCTCCACGAACGATCCCACCGGGCCCTGATGGCCAAGGTGACGTCGTTCGGCGTGCCGCTCTCGACCGAGGATCGAGCCACGATTCGGCGGTTCCACGACGAATTCGCCACCACCGGCCTCGAACTCCGCTACACCAACCGGGGCCGCTCGTTCCGGCCGTGGTTTCCGTCGATCCGCGACATCTACCTGGCCACCGACCTGACCGGCGCCCAGGTCAGCTACCTCGCCACCGAGGACCGGTGGCGCATCGTCCGGGCCATGGAACGGGAAGACTTGATCATCCCGGTGGTCGGCGACCTGGCCGGCCCCAAGGCCCTGCGCGAAATCGGCCGCTACCTGACCGAGACCGGCCGAACGGTCTCGGCCTTCTATCTGTCGAACGTGGAGTCGTATCTATTCCGAGGGGGGACGTTTCCGGCCTTCGTCGCCAACGTCAAGGCGCTTCCGACCGAGCCACGGAGCGTCCTGATCCGGAGCTGGTTCGGACGGGGCGCTGGCCAACCCGCCGCGCCGTCGGGCCACCTCAGCACCCAGCAGGTCCACACGGTGGCGCGGTTTCTCCAGCACGTGTCCATCGCCGGCGATCAGGTGTCCTACTGGGGCGTGGCCAACGACGCCACCGTCGAGAACCCGCCGGTCCCGCCGGGACGTTAGGCGGCCTCCGGCCCCTGATTACGGCCGTTCGAGCGGCCGGGCCACCATGATCCCGTCCTGCCCGGCCAGACCGAGGATCCGATCGGCCAACGGGAGTTCGGAGATCTCGACACTCTTCCCGACCAGCGGCGCGTGGAGCAGGTGGAGGCGGCCGTTCCGCCAGAGCGCGAACCCGGTGTGGGCCACGTCCAGCCCGCCGACCGTCGAGGTGGCGGCGATCACGTCGCCATCGCGGATCCCGGCGGCCGCCGCCGCGATGCCGGCTTCCGGAAGGACCCAGCGCCCCGGCCCCCGATTCAGCTCCCGCTCGATCCGCTCGATCTCGAGGCGCACCGCCGAGTCGGCCAACTGCCGGTAGGACTGGGGGTGGGTCGACATGAACGTGATCGGCTCCCGATCCTCCACCCCGCCGAGTTCGCGAGTCAGTTGCCGAACAGCGCCCCGGCGTTCGTTGTCGGCCAGCCATTCCGAGAAGTAATGGAGGCGTGACGAGTAGCCGACGAGCCGGCCCCCGCGATACCGCAGGTCGCGCAGATACCCCTCGTACCGGGTCCGAGCCGCGGCCGGATCGTCCAGCAGTGCCACGCCATCGTGCCGCAGGAAGCGGGTCAGCGCCAGCACGTTCTCGACGAAGGTGACGCAGTCGAGTTCCCGGAGGTTGACGACCAGGCGCTCGGGCCCGGGAACCTCCAGCGTGGCCGGCCGATAGGTAGCCCCGACGAACGTGACACCGAGCCGGGCGATCGCCTCGCCAAGCGGAACGCGATCGAGGCCCTCCGCCTTGGCCCACCGAATCCGGTTCGAGAAGATCCGCCAGTCCTCGACGGTCCACGGCGTTCCGGGAATGGTATCCCGGGTGGCGGCGGCCCCGTCGACAGGAACCGCACTGACCGGGGGAGGGCCCTCCACCGGAACGGCCCCGCCAGCAGGGGTGCCTCCGACCGGAACGGCGCCAGCCGCCGGGCCGCACGCCCCAGTGGTGACCGCCAGCCAGATCGCGAACCCTCGGCTTCGGGCAACCATCAGCGAGCCTCCTCCGGCAACCCCAGCACGACCCGGGCGTCGGCCGCCACGGCCCGATCCGGGTAGACCAGCAGCGGGTTGAGGTCCAGTTCCGCGACGATCGGGAAGTCGACCAGCAGCTGCGACACCCGAAGCAGGACGTCCTCGATGGCCCGCCGATCGGCCGGCGGCTGGCCCCGGACCCCCGCAAGCAGTTTCGCCCCGCGGAGGCCGGTGATCATCTCACCCGCCTGCGACCGGGCAATCGGGGCCATCCGGAACACCACGTCGCTCAGCACCTCGACGAAGACGCCGCCGAGCCCGAACATGACCATCGGCCCGAACGACGCGTCGCGGGTGCCGCCGACGATCATCTCGCGGCCGCTCGGCAACATCTCCTGCACCAGCACGCCGGTGATCTCGGCGCCGGGCACTCGTTCGGTCACAGTGGCGATCATCCGGCGGTGACCCTCGGCCACGGCCGGGCCGGACAGGCCGAGCACGACGCCGCCGACGTCGCTCTTATGGATGATGGCCGGCGCGACGATCTTGAGCGCCACCAGCCCGCCGAACTCCGCCGCGATGATCGCCGATTCCTCCGGCGTCCGCGCCAGCCGCGCCCGGGCCACCGGCACCCCGTACGCCGCCAGCAGGTCGAGGGCGGCGGCCTCCGGCAGCTTCCGCGTCCCGGCCGCCACCGCCTCGGCGATGATCCGCTCCGCAGCCGGCCGATCGACCGGCAGGGTCTCGACCACGGGGACGGCCTTCTCGCTCCACTCGCGCTGCCGACACATGGCGGCCAGCGCCCGCGCCGCCGATTCCGGGAAGATGTAGGCCGGGATCCCGGCCTCGTGGAGGCCCGCCTTGCCGGCCGGGAGTCCCTCGTGTCCCATCAGCACGGCCAGCACCGGCTTGTCCGGCCGGGTTATCGCCGCGGCCGCGATCGCCTCCGACACGTCGCCCTGACTCACGCCGAGCGGCGGGACGAAGATCGCCACGGCGGAATCGACCGCCGGGTCCTCGAGCAGCGCCGCCAGCGCCGTCCGGTAACCGGGCGGAGTGGCCGAGGCGATCATGTCGAGCGGATTGCGGATCGAGGCGTACTCGGGAAACAGCGGCCGGAGCCGCTCCACCGTCGGCGGCGACAGCTCGGGAATGTCGACTTCGTGACGTTCCAGCGCGTCGGCGGCCAGGATGCCGGGCCCGCCCGCGTTGGTCAGCACCGCGGTCCGCCGCGACCGGGGGAGTGGCTGGCCGGAGAAGGCCATTGCCAGGTCGAACAGTTCGCCCACACTGCCGGCCCGGAGGACACCCGCCTGGGTGAGCATCGCGTCGACGGCCGTGTCGCTCGCGGCGAGGGCCCCGGTGTGCGACGACGCGGCCCGGGCCCCGGCCCGCGAGCGGCCCGACTTGACCACGATGATCGGCTTCTTCCGCGTGATCCGGGACGCGATCTCGAGGAACCGGCGGGGGTTCCCGAAGCTTTCGACGTACATCAGGATCGAGTCGATGCCGGGATCGTGCTCCCAGGCCTCGAGCAGATCGTTGCCGCTGACGTCGGGCTTGTTGCCCACCGACACGAACTGGGCAATGCCGATCCCGTACTCCCGGGCGTAGTCGAGCACCGAGAGCCCCATGGCGCCGGACTGCGACACGAAACCGGCGCGGCCGAACGGCGGGAGGTTGGGGTAGAAGGTGCCGTTCATCGACACCGCCGGGTCGGCGTTGAGGACCCCCATGCAATTGGGGCCGACCATCCGGATGCCGCGCTCCCGGACGAACGCGGTCAGCCGCCGCTCCCGCTCCACCCCCTCGCCGCCGATTTCCCGGAACCCGGCCGAGATCACCACCAGGCCCTTGACCCCGTGGTCGGCGCACTCGCGCACCACCGACTCGACTCGTTCCTTGGGCACCACGATCACGGCCTGGTCGACCGGATCGGGCACGGCCCGGATGGTCGGGTAGGCCTTGATGGCGCAGACCGAACTGGCGTTCGGGTTGATCGGGAACACCGGGCCGACGAATCCGCACCGGACCAGGCTGGCCACCAGTTCGTGCGCGATCGTGCCGGGGGTCCGGGACGCGCCGACGACGGCAATCGAGCGCGGCCGGAGGATCGGGTCGAGCGGAGAGGCGAACGTCATGTCGGAAGATAACCGCGGGACCGACCCGGGCTCGACCGCCCGATCAGCCTAACGGTCGACCGGGGGTCCGGTCCGGAGCCGAAGCTCGAAGGCGTCCGCCACCAGGGCGCGGTAGCTCACGCTGTCCGGGGTGGCCGTGATCTCGCGGAATCGCTTGAAGGTCTGGGCCCGCTGCCGACTCACCAGGCCCGGCGACGACCCCGATCCCCCGCTCCAGCGGCCGCCCCCGACCAGGCTCCGGACCAGGAGACTGTTGGGACCGGTCGGCAGGGTCCGGGTGTTGGCCACGAAAGCCGGAAAGACGTCGTTGCGGAAGAGATACTGCTCGACGTTCGACACATAGAAGACCGAGACGGTCCGCCGGGTTTGAGTCAGGTACTGCCCGATGGCCCGGAGCGCCTTGGGCCCCGCCAGGTCGCCGGTGACGGGGATGATCCGATGGCGGCGCTGGAGGTCGCGGACCCGGCGCCACCGGTCTTCGGACGCGAGGTAGCTCCCCTGGACACCGTCGAGGTCCGTGGCCAGGTACAGGTCCCGGTTGGTCGGCATGGCCCGCCACATCCGCCCCGCCTGGGTGGTGTATTGGACGTCGAGCCCCGCCCGGGCAAACTCGTAGTGGAACCGCCGGAGGGTGGCCCGGTCGGTATCGGTGAGCGGGACCCCGAACGACCCCACCATCGCCATCAGCCGACGGTGATTGGCGACGTGGACGACCGAATCGGCCGATCGGGCGTCGAGGTATTCGAGCAGCGACTCGAGCGGCAGGTCGGTCCACAGGGCCAGATCCGCGGGGGCGGCGCGGCCGTACAGGAGGCAGAGGTACTCGAGCCGGTTGCCCGCGGTCGCGAACATCGCCTTGAGCAGCAGGTGGAGCAGGAGGTTATCGCGCCGGATGTCGACGATGAACGCGATCTCCGGTTCGATTTCCGCCAGGTACGAAAAGCTCTGCTCCGGTCCGACCCCGAGGTAGGCGCCGCCCTTGACGCCCAGGTCGCGGAACGCGCTGAAGACGTGGAGGTAGGAGGTTTCGTTCGAGACCAGATTGTCGCTGTGGAACGCCCCGTCCGGCTCCGAGAGTCGGGCGATGAGCGCGGCAAACTCGGCGGGAGCCTGGGCCCGCGACTGAGGCAACGGCGCGACGAGGAGGCCCAGCACCACGGCAACGATTGGGCGCATTCGACTGGCTCGGTCCGGCGGTTCCTTGATGGTACTCCGACCCGGCTCCAACCGCCAACCGCCGCCGCCCCGGCGCCTTTCCCCTCATTACCTTGAGGCGTTCCTCGACCGAGACCGTCATGCGCCCCCTCTCCCCCGCCCTGGTGCTGGCCGCGGTTGCCGCACTCGCCAGTTGTTCGCGCGGCGACCCCCTCCTGAGCCCCCGCGCCGAGCGCCTGACCCGGATCGGGCCTGACAGCTTCGACGTGCGCCTCGAGTCGAGCCGGGGCCCGATCGTCTTCCGGGTCCGCCGCCCCTGGTCTCCGCTCGGCGCGGATCGGGTCTACTACCTGGTCAAGCACCGGTACTACGACGATGCCCGGTTCTTCCGGGTGGTCGGCGGCTTCGTGGCCCAGTGGGGCCTCTCGGGCGACCCCCGGGTCAACGGCGCCTGGGAGGGTCGGAGCATCCCCGACGAGCCGGTCCAGGCTTCCAACACCCGGGGCCGGATCGCGTTTGCCCGCGGCGGGCCCAACACCCGGTCGGTCCAGCTCTACCTGAACCTGGTCGACAATCCCCGGCTCGACACGACCACGACGTTCGGCTTCCCGCCGATCGGCGAGGTCCTCGAGGGGATGGCGGCCGCCGACTCGCTCACGTTCGAGTACGGCGGGACTCGCGCCGACCGGAAGCCGGGACCGTCCCAGGATTCGATCCGGGTGGCCGGCAACGCCTACCTCGCCCGCCAGTTCCCCCGCCTCGACTTCATCCGGACGGCGCGGGTGGTCCGCGAGTGGCGCCGTTAGGCAGGAATACCCGTTGGGTCGAGCCGGCATGTCGATCAGCTCCTGCCGGTGGGTGGTGGTGAACCGAGATAGCCGGTGTGGGTGCGCATGGCGGACGTTACTCGGGTCCGGCGATGGGACCGGAGGCCGACCGGGGCCATCGAAGGTTGGATCGGCCGGACTGCCAGAAACGAACCGGGGGCCGGCTCACGCCGGCCCCCGTCTCGTACCAACCCCTCGCTTAGAACCGGGGCGGAGTCGAATCGGGGCGGAGCGGCGCCACCGAGTCGATCGGCTCGAGCTTGACCGCGGAGTCGCGCCACATCCCGATTTCGAGTCGGAACAGGTCGGCCACCTTGGCCAGACTCAGGGGCCCTTCCCGGGTCGAGTCGGTCACCACCGCGCCGATCCGCTGGAGGTTGGCGACCGCCTTGGCGTAGCCGCTGTCCGCCCGCACCGCCGCTTCGAAGGCCCGCCGAGCGGCCAACGGGTAGCCGTCCTGCTCGAGCGCCACGCCCAGGTTGTTCTGGAACACCGGCGACTCGGGCCGGAGCTGAACGGCCCGGGCCAAGGGGCCGAGCGCGGCATCCGGGTCACCCAGGTCGAGATAGAGGACGCCGAGGTTGTTGAGCGTCCAGACGTCCTGCTCGTCGAGCAACAGCGCCCGCCGGTAGCTGGCGACGGCATCGTCCACGTGGCCAAGCTTGGCCTGGGCCCGAGCCTGGACCCGGATCGCGTCCACCGAAGTCGAATCGAGCCGCACGGCGTGCTCGACCCGTTCGAGGGCCTCCTGAGAACGGCCCAGATCGAGCAGGACCCGGGCGGCGCCGAGGTAGCTCCTCACCCCGCGAGGCTCGAGCGCGATGGCTCGATCGAAGGCCTTTTCGGCCGCTCGCCAGTCGCCGCTCTTCCATGCCGCCAGGCCCAGCAGATGGAACCGACCGGCGTCTTCAGGTCGGCTGGCCAGCTCCGCGGCCAGGAGCACCTTGGCTTCCTTGAACCGCCCGGCTCGGTACGCGTCCTCGCCGGTGCCGGTGATGGCCGGCTCCGATTCGGTCGGAACCACCCGGGGCGGAAGACCGCCGGCGGGAATCGCGGTGGCCGGGGCAACGGGCGGCGCCTCCGGCACCTTGGCTTCCTCCCCGCTCTTGCGCCGCGGCGGATCGCACGCGGCCGCCAGCAGCAGGGCCACCGGAACGCTGGCGGCCAGCACGGATTGACGACGGAACGAACGGGTGACGGACATCGCTTCCTCCTCGAGTGATGGCGGGACCGGCGCCGTGAGCCTGCGGTCGCCACCCGGTATCGCAAGCCGACGGCCGGCCGCGACACCGCAGAAGAGGAGGCTGGAACCGACGAAGAATGAAAGAGTTAGGCGCGCCGGCGGAAACGAGGCTGGCGCCGACCGTGTCCGGCGGGCCACCATGGGGCGGCCGGCGGCGTGTCCATCCGGACACGAGGCCTGGCGGGCCGGGGAGTCTGGCTGAAGGCGCGGTCCGTTCGGCCCCGGCCGGCGACGGACGCCGCCTCGGTCAACCGCGCCGAATGTCGAGCCGCCGCATGATCTTGAGCAGGCTCGCGTGGTCGGCCAGACCGAGGGACTCGGCGGTCCGGGTCACGTGCCAGTCGTGCCGCTCCAGCGCCGCGAGCACGATCTGCCGCTCCGCTCGGGTCCGCTGGGCCTGGAATGACATGTCGTCGCCGGTCGGATCGGGTGCCGCAGCGCCGAGGTTGGGAGGCAGATGCTCGACCCGGATCACGTCGCCGTCGGCCAGGACGACGGCCCGTTCGATCACGTTGCGGAGTTCCCGGACGTTGTTCCGTCGCCAGTCGTATCCCGCCAGCCGCTCGCGGGCCTCGCCGGCCAGTCGCTTGGGAAGGACCCCGAACCGCCGACAGACCTGATCCAGGAACCGCTCGGCCAGAAACGCGATGTCCTCGGGGCGATCCCGAAGCGGCGGGACGGTCACGACGTGGACATTGAGTCGATAGAGGAGATCCTCCCGGAAGCCGCCGTCGGCCACCATCCGGTCGAGATCGCGATTGGTGGCCGCGACGACCCGAACCGCCACGGCAAGCGGCCGGTTGGCGCCCAGTCGAGTCACTTCCCGCTGCTCCAGGACCCGGAGCAGCTTGGCCTGGGCGGCCACCGGCAGTTCGCCGATCTCGTCGAGGAAGAGCGTGCCTCCGTTGGCCGCCTCGAACGCGCCCTGGCGGCTCCCCACCGCGCCGGTAAAGGCGCCCTTTTCGTGACCGAACAGCTCGCTCTCGACCAGATTCTCGGGCAGCGCGCCGCAGTTGATCGCCAGGAACGGACCCGTGGGGCGGCCGCCGAGTCGGTGGAGTTCCCGCGCCACCAATTCCTTGCCGGTGCCGCTCTCGCCCTGGATCAGCACGGGGCTCGGCACCGGCGCCACCCGGCCGATCGTTTCCCGGAGGCGCGTCATGGCGGCGCTCCGACCGAGGAGTGACGATTCCGCCAGGCGAGTCTCGAGCGCGGCTACCTCTCGCCTCAGCCGATGCCGCTCGATCGCGTGCGCCACCTCGAGCGCCACTCGTTCCATCGGCTCGGCCTTGTCGATGAAGCTGGCCGCGCCGAGGCGCACCGCCTGAAGGCAACGGTCGTAGTTGCCCGTGCCGGTGTAGACGATGACCGGGGTCTCGATGCCGCGGTGGCCAATCTCGCGCAGGACTTCGAACCCGTCGATGCCCGGCATCTCGAGGTCGAGGATGACGCAGTCGATGTCGTCGCGGTCGAGGATCTCGAGGGCGGCCGGCCCGTTGGTGGCGGTGACGACGTGGTGCCCGCCGAGCCGTTCGAGATCGTACCGGTATTGCATCGCCATCGGGGCGACGTCGTCCACGACCAGGATTCGGCTCATGCCGCGGGAAGCTCCAGGAAGAAAGTGGCGCCCTGCCCCGGCCCGGTCTCGACCCGGATCGATCCGCCAACGTCACTGACCAGCCGCCGAACCACCGACAGCCCGAGCCCCGTGCCACCGGGCTTGGTCGAGAAGAAGTCGTCGAAAGCGCGCTCGAGTTCGGCCGCTGTCATCCCGCGACCGTCATCGGCGACGTTGATCCGCACCGGCCCCGCGGGCGCGCTGGCCGCCTCGAGCACGATGGTGCCGGCGCGGCCCTCGAGGGCATCGACCGCGTTGGCCACCAGATTCTCGACGATCCGCCGCAGGACCAGGGGATCGGCCGCCACGGGTGGCACCGGGCCCTCGATCCGGACCGGCACGGCCACCCGCTCCGACCGGCGCGCCGCCGCGATCTCGTGAAGGATGGCGGCCGCATCGGCCCGGGCCCCGGTCGGAGACGGCGCCAGTCGGGCGTAGCTCCGCGCCAGCTGGTCGAGATAGTCGACGCTCGACTCGAGGGTGGCCCGCCGCTCGAGCAGGATCGGCACCAGCCGCTCGGGTTCGCGCTCCGCGGTGTCCACCAGATGGCGGACCACGTGCCGGATCGGGGTCAGGCCGTTCTTGATGTCGTGATTGACCTGGCGCGCCAAGTCGCCCACCGTGGCGCGACGCTCGGCCTCCCGGAGGCGCTGGGCGCCGAGCCGGAGGCGGTTCGTCATCTGGTCGAGCAGGCGCGACAGCGCCCCGAGTTCATCGGGCCGATCGGTCGCGAAGCCCTGATCGAGTCGCTCGAGATCGATCCGTTCGGTCTTGGCCGCCAGGTCGGCAATCGGCTGCGCCACCCGGCGGGCCAGCCAGAGCGCCAGCAACAGCGCGGCGACGAGCGTGCCCGCCACCGCCACCACGATCCATCGGTCGAGCCGCCGCGCCAGGGCCTGGGCCGGGCCAGGGTCGCGACGGACGACCAGACTGGCCCGCCCCACCGACTCACCGACGTCGTCGCCGAACCGGAGCGGAATCTCGGCGACCACCGCCGAGCCCTCGGCCACCGGTCCGAGTTCGAGCGCCACCGCGATCTCGGGATCCGGCGCGAGCGCCCCCAGGCGGGCGGAGTCGACGGGAAGACCGCCGACCAGGACATAACGGCGGCCGGCCACGAGCACCGAGTCCATCGTAGCCAGCGCCAGCACCGACCCCTCGGGCCGACGAGCCCGGACCAGGGCCAAGCCGCTGTCCGACCCGACCGCGTTGGGAAGGGTTGGCGCGACCCGGTCGAAGTCGTTCCGGAACTGTCCCGAACTCAGGATCCGACCGGTCGCCTCGTGGAGCTGGAGAACGGCCAGGCCGGTGGCCGGCATCGCCTCGGCGGCCCAGTCGAGGAGCCAGCGACGATCACCGCCGGCCTCCGCCAGCCGGAAGCGGTTGTCGGCCTCGAGCGAACGGGCCAGCGAAGCGAGTCGCGACCGGGCCACCGCCAGATCGTCGCCGACCCGCTGGCGCAACAGCCGCACCAGCCCGGCCACCCGGTCGTCGGCCTGCCGATCGAACCGGGCCAGCATCTCGCGCCGAAGCCCCACGCCGAGGACCAGGACCGGGCCTAACGCCACGACGACGAACGCCAGGGCCAGCCGGGTTCGGAACCTCATGGCCGGGGCTCCAGCCAGATCCCGCCATCGGCCTCGAGCAGGAGCCCGACCGGCGTCGCGGTCCGGATGACCGTGGCGCGGCTCTCGATGAGCGGGAGCCGGGCCGGCCCGGCGGCCGGACACGCCACGGCGGTGGCCGACGCCCGCGACACGATGGCCGCGGTGGTCGTCGATCCCGTCCCCGCGCGATCGGGGACCGTCACGGGCGTCGATCCCGTCACCGCCCGTTCGAGGGCCGCCGCCGTCAGCGGTACCGCCGGCCAACCCGCCGACCTGGCGCCCACCGTGGCGGCCAACCACCGGGGCGGCGCCGCGAGGCCCGTCAGCGCCGCGATCCGTTCGGCCAGGTCTCGTCCGATCGGATCGTCACTTCGGTACGCCACCCCGCCTCGCGGCGTCGGACCGGCCGCCGATGAACCGGGGCAGCCGGACGAGGCGGTCGCGGGGCGGGCGTCGGCCCGAACCGCCAACGCGGCCAGCGCCTCCAACTCGGCGGCCGCGGGCGCGGTCGGCGGGGTTAACCCGGGCGCGGTCACCAGGTCGTAGGTCCGGTCCCAGGGAAGCGGCGTGACCTCGAACCCGCGGGCCGCCGCAAACCGGATGGTGGCGAGATCCCGGGTGAGCAGGACGTCGGCCGGGCGGGTACCGGCCAGCCGGTCGCGGGGGTCGGCGTTAGGCGGGAGCCCGACCACCCTCACGACCGTTCCCGCAGTTCGAGGCTCCAGGATCGCGACGCCATCGCTCCGGCTGGGTCCGAGCCGAAACCTCCCCGACTCGGCCGGCCGGCCATCCGGACCGGGTGGGCCGCCGACGCCCATCCGGACGTCCGCCAGACCGCGCGGCGACGCGACCGGCGCGGAGTACCCGACCCGCACCGTCCGGGCATCGAGCGCGCTGGCCGAGAGTACCGTCGCGTCCTCGACGGCGTCGAGACGGCCGCCACCCACCCCGCCGCCGGCGAACCCGGTCCGCCGCCAGCTGGCCACGACCGCCGCGGCATCGAGAGCGGAACCATCGGCAAACCGGAGTCCCTCGATCAGTTCGAACCGCCACACCCGCCCGCCCGAGTCGGACCACCACCGCCCCGCCAGAGAGGACCGGAGTTCGCCGCGGCAGTCGACCCGGATGAGCGGGAGATAGAGTTGCCGAGCCACCACGCGGTCGGCGTCGGAATCGGGTGGAAGCGAGGGCGACCCGAGCGGCCCGGGCACGACGACGACGACGGTGTCCGGCACCACGGCGGTCGGCGAGGTCGGAAGCCGGCAGCCATCCGAGGCAAGCGGACTCGGGCCGTTCGGCTGGGCCGGCGGTCCGCACCCCGCGAGCCACGCCAGCAGCGTCGATCCGACGGTCCGGCCGATCCGCCGCCGCCCCCGACACCGTCGTGGCATCGACCGCGTCCGCCTCAGAGGTCCCGCGCGGGCGTCCCCTTCGGCGCCGCGCGGAGGTATTGGGCTGGCCATCCGGTCGGGACGCCAAGCGTGCGGGCCGCCCGGAGGGGCCAGTACGGGTCACGCAGCAGTTCCCGCGCGAGGAGCACGAGATCGGCCTGGCCGGTGCGGATGATGTGGTCCGCCTGGGCCGCCTCGGTGATCATCCCGACGGTGCTGGTCATGACCCCGGCCTCCCGCCGGATCCGCTCGGCAAACGCCGTCTGGTATCCGGGCCCGATCGGAATCTTGACCCCCGCCACGTTGCCGCCCGAGGAGCAGTCGATCAGGTCGACACCGTCGCGGCCCAGCCGGCGGGCCAGTTCGACGGAGTCCTCGACAGTCCATCCGTCAGGCGACCAATCCGTCGCCGAGATCCGGACCCATACCGGGGCGGACTCCGGCACGATCCCGCGGACGGCCGCGACCACTTCGCGGACCAGGCGGATCCGTCCCTCGAAATCGCCACCGTAACCGTCGGTCCGCCGGTTGCTCGTCGGCGACAGAAACTGATTGAGGAGATATCCGTGGGCGGCGTGGATCTCGAAGACCCGGAAACCGGCGGTGGCGGCTCGCCGGGCGCTGGCCGCGAACGAGGCCACGATCGCCTCGATCTCCGCCTGTTCGAGTTCTCGCGGCTCGGGGTAGCCCGGCACGAACGCCCCGGGGCTCGGCGCCACGGGTTCCCAGCCACCCTCCGACGGGGGCACGGCGCCGCCGGGTTCCCACGGCCGCCGGGTGCTTCCCTTCCGCCCGGCGTGCGCCAGCTGGACGCCGGGCACCGCCCCCTGCGCCGACACGAACGCGCAGACCCGGGCCAACCCCTCGATCTGGTCATCCGTCCAGAGGCCGAGATCCTGGGGACTGATCCGGCCTTCGGGCGAGACGGCGGTGGCCTCGGCCATGACCAGGCCGGCGCCGCCGACGGCCCGACTGCCGAGGTGGACCAGATGCCAGTCGGTGGCCAGACCGTCGGTCGAGGAGTACTGACACATCGGCGAGACGACGATGCGGTTCTTCAGGGTCACGCCCCGAAGCACGAGGGGGTCGAAGAGCGAGGGCATCCGTCAAGGTAATCCGCCGGCCGCCCGGTCGTCAGGAACCGTGGCCGCGCCCCCGGTCCATTACCTTTGATGCCGTCCGACCTCGACCCTGGAGAATGGCATGGGTTATCTGGTGGTGGCGTTGGTCGTGGTGGCCGGGTTCGTCATCTTCACCTACAACGGACTGGCCCGACTCCGCCTGCTGGCGGACAACGCGTGGGCGGACATCGACGTCCAGCTCAAGCGCCGGCACGATCTGATCCCGACGCTGGTGGCCTCCGTCACCGGACACGCCGGCTACGAACGGCAGACCCTCGAGGCCATCGTCGAGGCCCGCAACAAGGCCACCGCCGCCTCGGGCCCCCGCCAGAGCGGCGAAGCGGAAGGCGCCCTGGCCGCCCAGGTACGGCAGATCTTTGCGCTGGCGGAGGCCTACCCCGACCTCCGGGCCACCGAGAGCTTCCTCTCGCTGCAGAAGAACCTGAGCGAGATCGAAGACCACGTCCAGCAGGCCCGCCGCTACTACAACGCGGTCGTGCGCGACCTCAACACCCGGATCGCCCAGTTCCCGGCCAACCTCGTCGCCGGCCCCTTCCGGTTCTCGCCCCGGGAGTTCTTTGCCATCGACGACGGCGCGGAACGGGCCGCGCCCCGTCTCGATTTCGGAGGACGCTGACTCGATGCGCCAGTTCCTGGTACTCCTCGGCGCGCTCCTCGCGGCCAGCGGTCGGGCCAGCGCTCAGAGCGCCGAACGTTCCCTCGTCATCGAACGGTTCGAAGCCACGATCCGGGTCAACCCGGACGCCAGCCTCGACATCACCGAGACCATCACCCCGCGGTTCACCGGCAAATGGAACGGGCTCTTCCGGACCATTCCGGTCGAGTACCGGACCCCGCAGGGATTCAACTGGAGCCTCCGCCTCAAACTGATCTCGGTCACCGACGCCGACGGCAACGCCCTCGAGGTCGAGAAGAGCCGGGAACGCCACTACCAGAAGTTCAAGATCTGGGTCCCGGGCGCCGAGGACGCCACGCGGACCGTGGTGCTGACCTATCGAGCCACCAACGGCCTCCGGTTCTTCGAGGACCACGACGAGCTGTACTGGAACATCACCGGCGACGAGTGGGAGGTCCCGATCGAGGCCGCCTCGGCCCGGATCGAACTGCCCGGCGCCGCATCCGGGATCCGCGCGATCGCCTTCAATGGCGTCTACGGCGCCACCTCGCGCGACGCCATCGTCACGACCTCCGGCACGACCGTGTCGGTGATGATGCCCAAGCAGCTCGACTTCCGGGAGGGAATGACCGCGGTCGTCGGGTGGAACAAGGGTGTCGTGGTCGAGCCACCGACGTCGGCCAAGGCCGCCGGGTTCGTGGCCAGCAACTGGCCGCTCGCCATTCCGGTCCCGGTCTTCGTCCTGATGCTGCTGGTGTGGAAGCGCCGGGGCCGCGACCCCGACCCGCTGCCGATCACGGTCCAGTACGACGCCCCCGCCCAGCTGACCCCGGGCGAGGCCGGCACCCTGTTGGACCACTCGGTCGACATGCGGGACATCACGGCCACGCTGGTCGATCTGGCCGTCCGGGGATTCATCCGGATCGAGGAAGAACAGGAAAGCCGGCTGTTCGGTCTCCTCAAGAACGACGAGTTCGTGTTCCATCGCCTCAAGGATCCGTCGGAGTGGCGCGGCCTCAAGATCCACGAACGCGAACTGCTCGAGGGTCTCTTCCCCCACGGCGAGGCGTCGGTCGAGTTGAGCGAACTGGAGAACCAGTTCTACAAGAGCATCAAGCCGATCCAGGACGGCATCCTCGACGGCCTGGTGGCCCGCGGGTTCTACCAGGCCCGCCCCGACCGGGTCAAAGCCGGGTACATGGCGGGGGGCGTCCTGGTGGGCGCACTGATGGCGGTCGGCGGATCGGCGCTCAGCCCGCAAATCGACCTTACCCCGGTGCCGTTCATCATCGCCGGCGTCGTGGTCGGGCTGATCATGCTGTGGTTCGGGTGGCACATGCCGGCCCGGACCGTGGCGGGGGCCCGCGCCGTCGAGCAGATCAAGGGATTCGAGGAGTTCCTCGGTCGCACCGAGGGCGACCGGCTCCGCGACTTCGTCCGGACTCCGGAAATGTTCGAGAAGTTCCTCCCGTTCGCGATGGCGTTCGGCGTCGAGAAGAAATGGGCCCTTGCGTTCAAGGGCATCTGCAATGAACCGCCCCGATGGTACGCCGGCGCGCACCCCGGGTCGTTCAACATCGGCACCTTCTCGACCCGGCTGTCCGATCTGTCGACTCGGGCCAGCACGACGATGGCGTCCTCGCCCCGGAGTTCGAGCGGTTCCGGCTTCAGCGGCGGGTCGTCCGGCGGGGGTGGCGGCGGGGGCGGCGGCGGCGGGTTCTGAGCGCCGCCGTTCATGATCGCTTCAGGCTGGGGGCCCTAGTTTCGGCTGGCATCTGACGGACACCGATCGGGGTACCCATGATCTCGAAACGCCGATGACGCGCCTCGCTCCCCCGCAGGATCCGCTGTCGGGCCGCGCCCGGGGCCTCGACATCCTGATCGGCAACACGCCACTGCTCGCGATCGACTGCCGTTTTCGCGGCACCCGCCGGACCATCTACGCCAAGTCCGAAAACCTGAACATGACGGGGAGCGTCAAGGACCGGATGGCGCTCCACATCCTCCGGGAAGCCCGCCGCCGGGGCGACCTGGCGCCCGGTGGCCTGGTGGTCGAGGCCACCAGCGGCAACACCGGGATTTCCTTTGCGGCCATCGGTCGGGCGCTGGGCCATCCCGTGGCCATCTTCATGCCCGACTGGATGAGCCGGGAGCGGATCGACCTGATCCGCTCGTTCGGCGCCAGCATCACCCTGGTCAGTCGGGAACAGGGCGGATTCCTGGGCTCGATCGAACTGGCCGACCGGCTGGCCCGAAACACCCCGGGCGCGTTTCTGCCCCACCAGTTCTCCAACGACGACAACTGCGCCGCGCACGAGCGGAGCACCGGGCCGGAGATCATGGCGCAGCTCCGCCCGCTGGGGCGCCGACCCGACGCCTTCGTCGCGGGGGTCGGGACCGGCGGCACCATCATGGGCACCGGTCGGTTGCTCAAACGTCTCCAGCCGGCCATCAAGCTGCACCCGGTCGAGCCGATGAGTTCGCCCACGCTGACGACCGGACGGAAGGTCGGCAGTCACCGAATCCAGGGCATCTCGGACGAGTTCATCCCCGCTATCGTCGACCTGAGCCGGCTCGACGACATCATCGCGGTGGACGATGGCGACGCCATCCTGATGGCTCAGGCCCTCGCCTCGGACCTCGGCCTGGCGGTCGGCATTTCCTCCGGGGCCAACTTCCTCGCGGCGCTGATCGCGGCCGAACGGCTCCCCGAGGGAGCGACCGTGGTGACCCTCTTCCCGGACAGCAACAAGAAGTACCTGAGCACCGATCTGATGCGGCCCGAGCCGGTCAAACCGGGGTTCCTCACCCCGGACACCGACCTGCTGGGCTTCGAGGCCATCGGCCGCTCCTGCGCCATGTGCGCCAATCCCTGACCGGCGGCCCGCCCGCCCCAAACCCGCCAGGGAACCCGCCGCTCCGACCCGTCCTGACCCTCGCCACCCGCGGGGACTGCCACCTTTTGCCCTGGAGACCGGGAACCGGCCCCCGGCGGCCGGTCCGCCCACCCACGACCTAGGCCCATGTGGCCCTTGGAGATGGCCGGCCCGACGCGCCCGACCCCCGGTCCGGCACCTCCCTTGCCCGTTGGACGGGGTCCAGCCACGCAAGGAATGCCCGGATGTCCCAGGGTCACGAGCCCCGCCCCGAGTTGAGTTACGTGGTGGCGGCGATGACGGCGGACGAAGTGCATAACGCTGCACGCTGGTTGCGCGAGCACCCGGTGTCGCCGAAGGTCGAGATCGTCCTCGCGGCCCCCGGATCGATCCTCGCCCGCGTCGCGGCCCGGGTCATTCCGCCCGGGGTCCGCATTGCCTCGGCGGAACCCCCGATCGACCAGAAAGCCGTCCGGGTCGCGGGAGCCCGGGCCACCACCGGCCTCGTGGTCATCGTGGTCGACTGCGACGACGATCTCGACGCCAAGCTCCGGGACCCGTTCGCGGTCGGGGAACAGGCGCCGGTCATCGTCGAGGATCCGCTGGCCTGGGTCGGCGAACTCGAACCGGGCAACCGGCCGATGTCGTTCCTGTCCCGGTCCGGCCAGATCGCTCCGGCCGTGCACTGACGGTCGACCACCGACACCCCGAATGACGACGAGCCCGGCCCCCCGAAGGGGGGCCGGGCTCGCGGCTTTTCGATCTCCGCCTAACGCTGAACCGCGACGTACCCCTCGATCCGGCGGAACACGGTCAGCGGCACCACCCGCCGCGCCACCAGCTCGGCCTCGTTCCGATACGGCCGCCCCGCCACGACCCGGTCGGCGTACTGCCGGCCGATGCCCGGAACCGCCGCCAGTTCGGCCGCGGTGGCCTGGTTGAGATCGAGCATCCCGGCCGGCACCGCGTCGAGCGCCCGCGACTCCTCGCCGTTCTCGACCGGCGACGCGTGGAACCGGTGCTTGAGCGCCGAGTACACGGCCGGAGGCAGGACCTGACGGTCGACCAGCTCGCTTCGCGACGCGAACGGCCGCGCGCGGACGATCTTTTCCGCGTAGAGCCGACCGATCCCCTTGAACGCCAGCAGTTCCTCGAACGAGGCCCGGTTGATGTCGATGACCCGGTTGTCCGGCGCGGCGGCCGGGGTGCCGGGTCCGGGACCCATTGCCACCATCATCACGAACAGACTGACGACTTGCACCATCGATCCTCCCGGGTTGGCAGACGTCCGCCTCGCTGCGGCGTGAGATCCTAACGCGGCCGACCCGCGCCAGGTTTCCGAGCCCGGTTTACCGGGCCCGATCGTGTCGGAGCGACACGTTTCAGCCCCCCTCATCGTTCGGCCGCGAATCGGCTAATTTGAGGCACCCCCCTTCAGAGGCTCGTTCATGGTTGCCCCGTCAGGCCGCGCCGCCCTCCCGTTCCTTCTCGTCGGCTTGCTCGGCTGTGGCAAGGAAGGCACCGCCGGCGGCGGCGGGCCGGTGACCCGCGACAGCGCCGGGATCGCCATCGTTGCCAGCGACGCGCCGGCCTGGGCCGAGGGTAAGGGCTGGACGATCGCCGAGGCCCCGACCACCGACATCGTCGGGGGCGGAACGCCCGAAACCGACCTGAGCCAGATCAACGGCGCGGTCCGCCTGGCCGACGGGCGGGTCGTCGTGTCGAGCGGCCTGTCCAACGCCGTCCGTTTCTACGACCCGCAAGGCAAGCTCACGGCCTCGGTGGGCCGTCCCGGCGCCGGCCCGGGCGAGTTCCAGGGGATCGCGGGCCTCTGGCGCACCAGCGGCGATTCGGTCATCGCCTCCGACATGATGCTCCAGCGGCTGTCGGTCATTTCTCCGGGGGCCGAGTTTGCCCGGGCCTTCTCCCTCGGAGGTCAGGGTGGCCTGTCCGCGCCGACGGGCGGCCAGTTCGGCCTGGCGGTCCCGATGGGCCGGTTGGCCGATGGCGCGGTCCTCGGCCTCAGGATGTCGTTCCGCCTCCAGGCCGGCGACGGCGGCACCTATCGCGATACCGTCGCGCTCGTTCGCTACGCCCCCGACGGCACCACGCGCGACACGGTGGGAGTTTTCCCCGGACTCGAGATGACCCAGGTGCCGATGACGTTCAACGGCCAGACCGTCTCGACGCCCAGCCCGGTTCCGCTCGGCAAGCAGACCGTCATCGGCGTGGGCGAGGACCGGCTCTTCGTGGCGCAGAACAACGCCTGGGAGGTCGAGGTCCGGAGCCCTGCCGGAACGATTGAACGCCTGATTCGGCTGGCGGTTCCCGAGGCGCCGATCACCGAGGCCGACGTGGCGGCTCACAAGCAGGAGCAGATCGAATTGATGGAAGCCGCGCCGCAGATGCGGAGCATTCCCGAACAGTTCAAGAAGCAGTTCCTCGATCGGGTCAACAACGCCAAGTATCCGTCCACGCTGCCCTGGATCTCCACGCTGTTGCCCGTCAGCGATGGCACCCTCTGGGTCGAGGAAACCAGCAAGCCGGGGGCCACCCAGCGCCGTTATGCCGTGTTCGACCGCGAGGGCACCTTCCTCGGCCGCGTCCTCGCCCCGGCCGGCCTCCGCGTCACGGCGGCATATCCCGACGCGGTGCTGGGCATCTGGAAGGACGCCGATGACGTCGAGCACGTCCGTCTCCACGCGATCGCCAAGTGATCGCCCCTGACCCTGAGCCGGCTCGTCTCCACCCGATCGTTCGTTGATCCTCGACTCCAACGAGGCCCCGCCATGCCCCGACATCGCAGCCGCCGCCAGTTCCTGACCGACACCGCCGGCCTCGCCTGGGGCGCGGCCATCGTGCCCCGGCACGTCCTCGGCCGCGGCTTCCAGGCCCCGAGCGACACGCTCAACGTCGCCATCGTCGGCGCGGGCGGCATGGGGATGAGCAACGCCGAGCAGCTGCTCAGCCAGAACATCGTGGCGCTCTGCGACGTCGACTTCGGCTACGTCGATCGATCCCTGCTGGGACGGGTCAAGCCCGCCAACAACAAGCCGGGGCCGAACGCCGAAAAGCTGGGCGCCGCCTTCCAGAAGGCCACCCGCTACGGGGACTTCCGCGACATGCTGGCCCGTCACCGCGATCTCGACGCCGTCCTGATCGCGACCCCGGACCATCTCCACGCGCCGATCGCCAAGGCGGCCATGGAGGCCGGGAAGCACGTCTACGTCCAGAAGCCGCTCACCTACTCGGTCCACGAGGCTCGCGTCCTGGCCGCCACCGCCAAGCGGACCGGCGTCGTCACCCAGATGGGCAACCAGGGGCATTCGTCCGACGACGCCCGCCTCATCAACGAGTGGGTCCAGGCCGGCGTCATCGGTCCGGTCCGCGAGGTGCACGTCTGGACCAACCGGCCGATCTGGCCGCAGGGCGTTCCGCGGCCGGCGTCGCTGCCCGCGGACTTCCCGGGCCTGGCCAAGCTCGACTGGTGGGGCCAGTGGGCCATGAACTCGATCGTCGGCAACGCCCTCGCCGGCGACTTCCCCGCTCCGCCCGGCCTCGACTGGAAGGGCTACCTCGGCCCGGTGCCCGCCGACTATCCGTACCATCCGGCCTACCACCCGTTCCGGTGGCGGGGCTGGGTCGACTTCGGGGTCAGCGCGTTAGGCGACATGGGCGCCCACCTGGTCGACCATCCGTTCTGGGCCCTCGACCTCGACTACCCCACCACGATCGAGGCCACCTCGACCCCGTGGGGCGGCACCGAAGCCGCGCCGGCCACCTATCCGCAGGCCATGCTGGCCCACTACCAGTTTCCCGCCAAGGGCTCCCGACCGCCCGTCACGATGACCTGGTACGACGGCGGCCTGATGCCCCCGCGCCCGGCGGCGTTGCCCGACGACGTCGCGCTCGACCGCGAGGGCGGCGTCATCTTCGTCGGCGACCGGGGCATCCTGCTCCACGGCACCTACGGCGCCAAGCCGACGCTCTTCCCCGAGTCCCTCCGGCCGGAGGCGGCGGCCGTCCCCAAGACGATGCCGCGGATCGTCACCAGCCACGAGATGAACTGGGCCAACGCCTGCAAGGGACAGGGGTCGCCGACCTGCCCGATCGACTACGCCGCCCGCCTGACCGAGGTCATGCTCCTCGGCGTGGTGGCCCTCCGCGCCGGACAGGGCGTCAAGCTCCATTACGACGGCGCCGCCATGAAAATCACCAATCACGCCCAGGCCAATCGGTACCTGACTCGCGAGTACCGGGCCGGGTGGAGCGTCTGACATGGTTTCCTTTTCTGGATCGGGCCGACCCCTCGGTCCCCGCATCGTCGGCCGGTGGCTTGCGCTCGGCCTCGTCCTCGGCGGACTCGTGACCGCCGAGGGACGGGCCCAGCCATCGCCGGCGACCGCCCCGAACACCTTGACGGAGGCCGAACGGCGGGACGGCTGGAAGCTGCTCTTCGACGGCAAGACGACCGCGGGATGGCGGAGCTACGGGAAACGGGAACTCGCGTCGGGCTGGCAAGTCGTCGACGGGGCCCTGACCCGGGTCGGGCTGGCCGGCGACATCGTGGCGGCGGAGGAGTTCGCGAACTTCGAGCTGGCCGTCGAATGGAGCGTCGCCAAGGGCGGCAACAGCGGGATCTTCTACCGCGGCATCGAGGGCCCCGACCCGATTTTCCGGAGCGCGCCGGAAATGCAGGTCCTCGACGACGCCGAGCACGCCGACGGCAAGTCCCTCCTCACCTCGGCGGGGTCCAACTACGGACTCTATCCGGTACCACGATCGGTGGCCGCGCCGGCCGGCCAGTGGAATCAGGCCCGGATCCGGGTGTCCGGCAACCAGGTCGAGCACTGGCTCAACGGCATCAAGGTCGTGGAGTACCAGCTGGGCAGCGACGAGTGGCGGGCCCGGGTCAAGGCGTCCAAGTTCGCGGCTTGGCCGGCGTATGGCACGGCGCGGCGCGGCTTGATCGGGTTGCAGGACCATGGCGATCGGGTGGCGTTCCGGAGCATCAAGATCCGCGTGCTCCCTTGATCCGAGGGTCATGACCACCGCGCCACTGAAGCCGGTCGACGTTCCGTATCGCCGCGACGTGGGCGACGGATTGCTCGTCCGCGGCACCCGGGCTGGCGACGCCGAGCAACTCGAGGCCCTCCAGCGGATCGTGTTCCCGACCCTGGCCGACGACGAGCGGTTCAAGGCCCATCACTACCGGAAACACCTCGAGCTTTTCGCCGCCGGCCAGTTCGTGGTCGAGCATCAGGGCCGGGTCGTCGCGGCCACCAGCACCATCCGCCGTCACTTCGACTTCGACCATCCGCATCACACCTTTGCCGAGGTGATCCAGGGCGGGTGGCTCACGTCGCACGAGCCGGACGGCCCCTGGCTGTACGGCTGCGACCTCGGGGTCCACCCCGACTATCGGAGCCGCGGCCTGGCCCGCGCGCTGTACGCCGCCCGCCAGGAACTGGTCTGGCGACTCGAGTTGCTGGGGCAGCTCACCGCCGGCATGATCAGCGGCTACGGAGCGATCAAGGACCGCCATCCGCCGGAGGAGTATCTCGAACTCGTCCGCCGGGGCCAGCTGGTCGACCCGACGCTGTCGGCGCAGTTGGCGCTCGGCTTCGAGATCCGCACCCTGTTGCCCGACCATCTCCACGACCCGGCATCCGACAACCACAGCGTCCTGATCGTCCTCCCCGCGGAGCGGTCGATCGCCGGCGCCATCCGACCCGTTCAATCCTCGAGACCGACCATGGGATCGATTCGCCTCCAGACTGAAATTCCCGGCCCCAACAGCCGGGCCCTCCTGGCCCGCCGCGGCGCCGCCGTGGCCGCCGGGCTGGCCAAGGCCACGGACATCGCCGTCGCCCGAGCGCACGGCGCCCTGGTGGAGGACGCCGACGGCAACACCTTCATCGACCTGGTGGGCGGGATCGGGATGCTCGCGGTCGGGCACACGCCGCCGGACGTGGTCGCGGCGATTGCCGATCAGGCCGGCAAGCTGGTCCACACCTGCGCGCTGGTGGCCACCTACGAGCCGTACGTCCGACTCTGCGAACTGCTCAACGAGATCACCCCGGGCAACTTCCCGAAGAAGACCCTCCTCGCCAACAGCGGCGCTGAGGCGGTCGAGAACGCCGTCAACCTGGCGCGCCGCGCCACCGGCCGACCGGTGCTGATCTGTTTCGAGGGCGGCTACCACGGGCGTACGCTCCTCACCCTCAGCCTGACCAGCAAGTACGGGCTGTTCAAGAAGGGCTTCGGCCCCTTTGCCCCGGAGATCGTCCGGCTCCCGATGCCGAACCTCTACCGGACGCCCGCGGGCATGACCCCGGCCGAGTATCTCGAGTGGAGCGTGGCGCAGCTCGACCACGCCCTGGTGGCGCAGGTCGACCCGTCCGCGGTGGCCGCCATCCTGATCGAGCCGGTCCAGGGCGAAGGTGGATTCCTGCCCGTGCCCGCTCCATTCCTCGCCAAGATCCGGAGCCTCTGCGATCAGCACGGGATCGTCATGGTGGCCGACGAGGTCCAGTGCGGCTTCGGGCGCACGGGCAAGCTGTTTGCCATCGAGCATGCCGGCGTGGTCCCGGATCTCGTCGTCACCGCCAAGTCGCTCGGCGCCGGCATGCCGATCAGCGCGGTGACCGGCCGCGCCGACATCATGGACTCGGCCCACCTGGGCGGGATCGGCGGGACCTACGGCGGGAGTCCGGTGGCGTGCGCCGCCGCCATCGCGGCCGTCGAGACGATCCGGCGTCCCGAATTCCTCGCCCACGTCACGCGGCTGGGTCAGGTGATGCGCGAGGTCATGAGCGGCTGGCAGGCCACCCACGACCTCGTGGGCGACGTCCGGGGCCTCGGCGCTATGATGCTGGCCGAGTTCGTCCGCGATCGCGATACCCGGGAGCCCGCGCCGGAGGAAACCCTGGCGATCATCCGCCGAGCCGTCCAGGGCGGCGTCCTGGCCATGCGCGCCGGCCTGTTCAGCAACTGCGTCCGGCTGCTCCCGCCCCTCGTCATCTCGGAGGAGCAGCTCCGCGAGGGCCTGGCGGTGTTAGGCGAGGCCGTGGCCCACGTGGCCGGTCAGCGCGCTCCGGCCGCCAGCGCCCGGTAATGCGGCCGGACCTCGTCATCCACGGCGGGACGATCCTCACCCAGGATCCCGCCCGCCCGCTGGCCACGGCGGTGGCCGTTCGCGAGGGCCGCATCGCCGCCGTCGGCGACGACGCGACC
>JAEUJH010000665.1 GCA_016794825.1 Gemmatimonadota bacterium | reverse complement strand
GCCGCGGCCGAGGCGTCGGCGGCCGGGGCCTTGTCGGCCTTGGCGCAGGCCTGGAGTCCGACCGCCATGGCGCCCGCCGCGGCGGCCCCGGTCTTGAGGAAGTCACGTCGGGTGTGGCGCATGTACGCTGGCTCCGTTCGGGAAGAGAATTCCGGGGACCCTGGAAACGCCGGGGGGTTGGACGAGCGGAACAAATAACGAGTCGGGCCGGTGGCGGCGCAAGACGCAGCGGCCACCCCTGGGGACGATACTCCGGCGCGGCCGGCGATCAGGCCGAGTCGTTCTTCCCGGATGGGCCGGTCGAACCGGGGCCGAAGTGCTTCACCACCCGGACGGTGACCGACAACTGGCCGACGTGACGCATCGCGTGCTCCGCCCCGTGCACCAGGCACCCGATGACCGTCGAGGGCAACTGGGCCCGGCCGACGCCCCGGAAATCGCCGAGCGTGGCGACGTCGATCGTCCGGAGTTCGGCCACCGCCGCGTCCACTCGCGCGGACAGCGCCGCCAGGACGCCGGACACGTCGGCGGCGGCCAGTTCCGCACCTTCCGCCCGGAGGGCGGCAAACTGCTCGGGCGAGAGCGCCTGCCCGCGGGCGTAGGTGAACAGCCGATCGATGACCGCCGTCAGGTGCCGGACATGGAAGGCCGCCGACGCCACGCCCCCGGGTCGGGCGTTCCATTCCGCTGGCGTCAGGCCTTCGACCATTTCGCCGACGCTTTCGCGAACCTGCAACAGGATGTGCGCCACCGGCTGCAGGACGGGGGGCACTCCCTCGACCGGCCCTCGTTGCCACCACTCGGTATTGGCCACTGACCCTCGCATCGTCAGATCGCCAAGGCGACGCTGGAACCTTGGCTCCCGCTTCGTTCAGGATGCTCGGCGCTTCCGGCGCCGGCTCAACGGGCCGATCCTCGGACCTCCCGACGAATCGGCTGCCCGGGGAACACGCCCTCGACCAGGGCGCCCTTCCGCACCACCGGCGTTCCCGCCACCAGCACATGGAGGATGCCCGCGGAATACTGGGCTGGCTCCTCGACCGTGGCCCGATCGATGACGGTGGCCGGATCGAAGATGGTGAGGTCGGCGTCGGCGCCGACCTTGATCCGGCCCTTCCGCGCCATGGCCGGCACCGATCCCTGCAGGCGTTCGGCCGGCATGATGGTCATCCGGCGGAGCGCTTCCATCAACGAGAACAGCCCCTGATCGCGAGAGTACCGTCCGAGCACTCGCGCGAAAGTTCCGGCCAGCCGCGGGTTGCCGCGGTGGTTGACGTAGCCCACCGCATCGCTCGCCACCATCACGAGCGAGTCCCGAAAGATCGGATGGAGGTTGCCGTCGGGCCCGCCGATGTGGACGATGACCCCGCCTTGCGCTCGATAGCGGATGAACGACTCCCGAGTCAGGTGCTCCCCGGTGGCGGCCCAGACGATCCGGTCGAAGTCGTACCCCGGCGTGTCCAGGGCTCGATCGTACAGGGACGACTGCAGCAGCGTGGAACTGGCCGTGTAGGGGTACGCCTCGGTGGTGACGTCGACGCCGTGGGCCCTGGCCTTGCGGATGGCGCGGAGAAACTCCGGCGCGTCGGGCGACCCGCCGTTGGCGCCGCTCGAGCTGTTGATGTGGACCACGTGGAGCGCGGCGCCCGTCACCATCGCGTCGGTCAGGACTTCCTGGAGCCCGCCGAAGCCGCCGACCCCGCCGCCCGCCCCTCGAATGTGGGTGTAGCAGATGACCCGGTGCTCGGCGCAGAGTTCGAAGTTGCGGAGGATTTCGACGGCCGAGGCCCCCGGCGTGTAGGCGATGCCCATCCCGATGCCCAGGCCGCCCTGATCCAGCTCCTCGGCCAGCACTCGTCTGACCGTTGGAATCGTCGTGGCGTTGGTGGGCGTGTGGGACCACTTGGTCGAGGTGTCGGCCAGGCGCTGATCGTACGGAATCAGGGTATCGCCGAAGGCGATCCGGCGGGCAAAGAAGTGCGACGCCGCCCCGCCGAAATGGACGCGGGCCTTGCCGGTTCGGTCGGCATAGAACCGGTCGACCGGGCCGACCCCAACCTCCAACTCGAGCGCCGTGGTCACGCCATTCATGGCGTAGTAGCCGTAGCTCTCGTCGTCGTGGCCGTGGGCGTGGAGGTCGACGAACCCGGGGGCCACCACCAGGCCCCGGGCGTCGATCGTGTCGCGGCCGCGGATCGGTCCGGCGGACATTGCCGCGATCCGGCCGTTCAGGATTCCAACGTTGCGAACCTGATCGAGACGGGAGGCGGGGTCCATGACCCTCCCGCCCAGGACGACACGATCAAAGATCCGCGGCGGCTGAGCCACGGCCGCAAGGACGAGTACGAGAATGGAGGGGAGCATGGTCGAATGCTATCCCGTCGCCGAGCCGGCCGAAAGTCTAACGAGGGCACACCCGGCGAGGGGCGAAGGGATCCGATCGAATGGACCTCAGCTCCACCCCTCCCCGCTTCGGTCCCTGGCCTACGCCGAAGGCGGCGCGCCGGCCGAGTAGTTGACCATCCAGTTGATCCCGAATCGGTCGGTCAGGCTCCCGAAGTAGTCGCCCCAGAACTGGTCGGCGATCGGCATGGTAACCGTGCCGCCTTCCGCGAGCCCGCTGAACACCCGGTCGGCCTCCGCCTTGCTCGATGGGTGGATCGAGATCGAGACGTTGTTGCCCTCCACTCGGGGCGGCCCCATGCCCTCGATCATGTCACTTGCCATGAGCAGCTGGCCATTCGGCAGCGTCAGGGCGACATGCATCACCAGATTCTGCTGCTCCGGTGAGAGTGGAAACTCGTCGCTCGGCGGCATCGAGCCGAACCGGTGGATTTCGGTCAACGTGCCGCGAAGGACGGATTCATAGAACCGAAACGCCGCCTCGGTCGTGCCGGGGAAGTTGAGGTACGGATGGATTTTCATCGGACCAGCTCCTGTCGTGGGGTGGGATCGAGGCGCGACGATGAGGGGGGCCATCGCCGAACCAGGTCGATCGTCGCGCGGATGCGGAGTCGGAGTCGGTCGCCGCCGGAGCGACCGCCCGGACAAGCCCTACGGCCGACGGTCGCAATCTGTTCCGCCTCGGTGACAGCTCCGCGACGACCGGCCGCCCGTCCCTACCAGTCGGTCACCTGATAATCCTTGAGGAACCGTCCCCAGATATGCTGCCCGGTGTTGAACCCGACGAAAATCGGGTCGACGATCCGGGCCGCGCCGTCGACGATGTCGAGCGGG
This sequence comes from Gemmatimonadota bacterium, assembly GCA_016794825.1. Taxonomy (GTDB): domain Bacteria; phylum Gemmatimonadota; class Gemmatimonadetes; order Gemmatimonadales; family GWC2-71-9; genus SHZU01. The sequence goes on along the minus strand of JAEUJH010000665.1, from coordinate 1,275 downwards.
GGATGGAATTTGTGGTGGGCCGTCTTCCGGGCCGCGATGTGGGCCGCGTCCTCGTCGGTGACCCAGCCGGTATCGACGCTGTTCATATGGATGCCCGAGGCGTGATAATCGGTCGCCGAGGTCCGGGTCATCATGTTGAGCGCCGCCTTGGCCATGTTGGTGTGCGGGTGGCGCGTGGTCTTGAACCGCCGGTAGAACTGTCCTTCCACCGCGGAGACGTTGACGATGTGCTTGTCGCGCTCCGGCGTGCGGAGCAGCAGCGGCTTGAGCCGGGCATTCAGGATGAAGGGCGCGATGGCGTTGACGAGCTGAACCTCGATCAGTTCGACCGAGGGGACGTCGGCCAGGAGCAGCCGCCAGGAGTTGGCGCCCCGGAGGTCGACCTGCTGGAGGTCCTGGTCGAGCCGGCCGCTCGGGAACAGTTCCTCGGACACGATCCGATCGTCAGGCAGCAGCGGCACCTGCGACAGCAGCGCGGGACTGATCAGCCCCGCCACCGCCGCGGCGCCGCCGGTCGGCTCGTTCCGGGCCACCGCCTGTCCCGGCTCCAGCACCCGGCGCGAGGCCACCATGTCGTCCCACGGCCCGAGCAGCCGGCGCTGGGCCGGCGGAAGCGCGGAGGACGGCACCGTTTCGCCATCCATCAGGTGACGGTAGAACCCGGCCGGGCGCCGGACGGTCTGGCAGGCATTGTTGATGATGAAGTCGAGTCGATCGCGGGTCCGCACCAACTCGTGACAGAGCGCTTCGACGCTCGGTGAGTGGCGGAGATCGAGGCCGAGGATCTCGAGCCGGTCGCCCCAGTCGGAAAAATCGGGCTCGGCCGCATACCGGGCCGCCGAATCGCGCGGAAACCGGGTCGTGACGATGAGCCTGGCCCCGGCCCGTAGCAGCTTGAGCCCGGCCTGGTACCCGATCTTGACCCGGCCACCGGTGAGCAGCGCCACCCGCCCGCGCAGGTCGGTCAGTTCGGTCCGCTTGGCGAAGTTGAGGTCGCCGCACGGAGGGCAGAGCCGGTCGTAGAAATGATGGATGACCGAGTAATCCGTCTTGCAGACGTAACAGTGGTGTGGCGTGGTGGCCGCGCGCGCGGCGGCCTCCTCCTCGACGTCCTGCTGGGTAAATCCGTCGGGTGGAAACACGTTCGGGGTGGTGAACACCGCCTGGCTGCGAAGCTTCCGGATCCCGGTCCGAGCCCGGACGGTCTCGTCCTGGTTGGCGCGATCGGCCTTGCGGAGCCGCGTGGTTGCCTTGACCAGGCGGCGGCGGGCGCTC
>JAEUJH010000658.1 GCA_016794825.1 Gemmatimonadota bacterium | reverse complement strand
GATACCACGACCCGGGCGGTCGATCAGGTCATTCCCCGGCTCGGCTACATCGCCTCGGCCTCGGATCTGGTGCCGCTGGCGGTGGGACTCAAGACGGGCCGGGTCATCATCGCCCCGGTGTGGGGCCCCAACATGGCCTCGGCGGAGACCCGGATTTTCACGATCCGGGGCCAGGAGTCGATGGACATCGAGGGGACCACCTGGCAGGCCTGGCGGGTCGAGGAGCGGCGGGAGTCGGACGGCGTGCTGCTGGCAACCTGGTTCCTGACCGATCGGTCTCCCTACATGGTCGGTGGGGAAGGGTACCTCCCGAACGGGCAGGTTCAGCGGTACACTGAGGTCGCCCTTCCCTGAGAACATCGTTGCCAGCGTCCAACCGAAGCTGATGGCGGCGACTGGGTCGGCATTCGGCCTGATTCTAACCTCCGTCATGCCTTGGGCCCTTCGGTGGCGCGCTGCCTAGCCGAGGTGGTATCGTACCGATGGCAGGGTACCCCTTCCATCGAACGGGTGGACCTTGCGTCTTCGCCAACGGGTGGGCTAGATGCGCGCGACGATCCTCCTGATTGCCATCCTGATGGGTTGCGGAGGCACCTCGAGCGGCCCCTCCACCGATGGCTTCCAGGTCGTGGCCGGCGCCAACCTAGTTGACACCGCCTTGGCGAAACCGGCCCAGGCCCTCACCATCCGGGTCAACGGAGGTGACTCTGGAGTTGCCGTCACCTTCGAACCGGTCCCGTCGCCGTTGGGTGGCCAGCATACCACTGTCTCGGGGCTCGGTTCCACGGCATTTCAGGAACGGCTCGATGTCGTCACCGATCGTCGCGGTCAGGCCGGCGCCCGTCTCTGGTTCGGCTCGAAGGCGGGCGACGGATGGATCCGAATCACGATCCCCTCGGCAAACGCGATCGACTCGGTTCGGTTCACCATCACGCCGGCCGCCCTGTTCGCCCTATCCGCCGATCCGTCCGACACCACGATCCTCCTTGGTGGGACCAGCACGCCCCGGATCGGGATCGCCGACTCCTACGGGAACGCCCGACCCGGCGATCCATACGTCTTGCGACCGAAGGACGACGTCACCACGGCCACCGGCGGCGTCATTCGCGGCGCCAAGGTCGGCCGCAGCACGGTCGAAGTGAGCGCGGGCAACCAGCGCGGCGACATCTACGTCGCGGTGGCTCCGGCGGTCGACCTCGCGGGCGTCACCAACGCCGGACTCGCCACGGTTCGGGCCGACGGAGCCAACTTCCGACTCATCGTCCCGGTCCCCCTCCCTGGCCTGGTGAGCCCGACCCGGATGAGCTGGCTTCCGGACGCCAGCGCCGCCGTCTTCGACGCGGTGTCGGTCCTCTACATTGCCCGGAAGAACGGCACCTGGCTCCGGCTCACCGATGGCAGCGAGGCGGCCCAGGCGCCGATCGTGTCCGGGGACGGGCAGTGGATCTACTACGCTCGGCAGACCCAGGGGACGTGGCGGATCCATCGGATCCGACTCGACGGCACCGGAGACGAGCTGGTCCTCGGTGACGCGGTGCCGCTCACCTGGCCGGCTCCGTCGCCCGACGGGAAGTACCTCGCCTACATCGCCGCCAACCACGAACTCCGGATCCTCGATCTGGTGAGCCGGGTGTCGACCGCCCTCCATGCCCCGGCGGCGACCCCTGCCTGGTCCCCGGATGGCGTGGATCTCGGGTTCATCTGCGCCGACGGCCCCTGTCTGATCCGCCCCGATGGCTCGCAGCTTCGCGAGGTCGGTGCTCGGGGAGGTTACACCAACGGTCTCAGCTGGTCTCCCGACGGAAGGTGGCTGATGACGAACAACTTCGTGGTCCAACTGGTCGAGCGGTCGACGGGAGTCGCTGTCCCGCTGACGACTCGGCTCGGCGTGAGCGCCGTCACATGGGCCCGGTGACGCGGCGCGTCGGTTGGCTCCTGGTCATCGCCGTCGGGCTCGCCGGGTGCGGCACGGATCAGGGCATCGAGCCAGCCGATCCGCCCGATTCGATCCGGTTCGTGGCCGGCCGGACGGCAACCGACACGATCGGGGCGGAACTGGTTCAGGCGCTGGTCGTTGAAGTCCCCGGCGCGCCAGCTGGCACCGTCATCCGCTTCGAGGCCGGCACGCCCCTCGGTGGTGGACCGGGTGCCCTGGTGGCCCCCCTCGGAAGCAACGGGTTCGTTCGTGAACTCGTCGATACGCTCGAGACCACCCCCCGAGCGTCGGTCCGGATCAAGCTGGGGGGTGACCTCGGCATCGGCACCGTGGTGATCACGGTTCCCGAGTACGGGCTCCGGGATTCAGCGAGTTACACGATCACCCCGGGACGGGCTGCGCTCGTGTTGGCCGCTCCGCGCGATACCGCCGTCTTTCCGGGAGCCAGCTACCGGGTCCGTTGGGTCGCCTATGACCGGGCCGGTCACGAGGTTCCGGATCTGGTCGACTTCTCGGCGGCTGACGCCAACGTGACCATGGTCGGCGACCTCGCCACCGCGGGGCCGATCGGGCGAGGTCGGATCGCGGCCCGATCCCGGAGTACCGGGGTTACCGACACCGTCTACCTCAACGCCGTGCCGGACGGAATCCTCGCCGCCTTCGCGCCCCAGGGTCTCCTGCTGTTTCACCCCAATGGCGCCGTGGTACAGCAGTGGCCCACGCCGGCCGGCGGCGGCGCGTTCACGGCCGACTGGTCTCCCGACGGCCAGGAACTCGCCGCCGACGTCGCGGTCGGGGCGCTCCGGATCATTTCCCTCGACGGGACCACCCGATTCCCGACGTCGGCGCCCAACTCGCTCGAGCTCTACCCGGACTACTCGTCGGACGGGCGTTGGATCTACTTCTCGCGCGGCGATACCTCCGGCTTTTCGATCCATCGAATCCGTCCCGATGGAACGGGGGATACCACGATCGTGGCGCTTTCGGGAAGTGACGTTGCCCCCGCCATCTCGCCCGATGGGCGGAAGCTGGTCTATACCGTCACTGGTCCTGATCAGCTCCGGATCTACGACCTGGTCACCAAGGCATCGTCGGTGCTGGCACCGAAGGGTCATACCGCGTCGTGGTCGCCCGATGGAGCGCGACTGGCGTACTGGAATGACGGCGACGTCTGGGTGATGAACGCAGACGGGACCGGGGCGCGAGCGCTCGTTCAAGGACAGCGGTATGACTTGGGGCTCGACTGGTCACCGGATGGGAAGTGGATCGTCGCTCGGTCGGGAGCGATCGATCTGATCGATTCGCAGGCCGGCGGGTTCGTCCGCCTCGGATTCGCCGCGGGCTGGCTTGGCGGCACCTGGAAACCGCGCTGAGTCGGAGAGCCCCCTCCTTGGCCGGCATCCTGACCCACTCGGCATCGGAGGACACGGTGTCGAGAACACCCGGGTCGATCTCACCGCATGGTCGCGGGGAAGGGGTACCTCCCGAACGGGCAGGTGCCGCGGTACACTGAGGTAGCCCTTCCCTGACAGGTCCTTCGTGCGCGCCTTTCGTGGCTATCTCGTGGTGGTGATCCTCGCCCTCGCGACCTACACCGTGTTGGTCGGCCTCCGGGAGGGGTGGAACCTCCTCCCGATCTTCTTCGGCGACATCGCCGCGATGACCTGGCCGGGTCAGTTCAACGCCGACTTCCTCGGGTTTCTGACCCTGTCCGGCCTCTGGCTGGCCTGGCGGCACCGCT
>JAEUJH010000620.1 GCA_016794825.1 Gemmatimonadota bacterium | reverse complement strand
TCGTCGGTGTCCATGCCGCGGCGAATCAGCTTGAGCGCCACCCGCTGCTCGATGTCCTCGACCACCCGGGTCGCCAGGAAGACGTCGCCCATCCCGCCCCGACCGATGCGGCGGACCAGCCGGTACGGCCCGATCGCGTCGGGCATCCGGGGCTCGTCGGTGGCGGGCGCGAGGGGGTTGAGATCGACGACGGGCGTCTCGAGGAACGCGGGGTCGCGTTCCAGCTGATGGAGGAGGTCGAGGGCTTCGCGGGCCAGGGTCAGATCGCCCTCGCAGGCGCGCTCGACGAAGGCCGGCCGGGCATCGGGCTCATGATCGAGCGCGGCGAAGCAGATCTGCTCGAGCCGTTCCCAGCGGGCGGGATCCATCAGGTGCTCGGTTCCGACAGGAAGCGGCTCGGCCCCGAGGGGATGGCCGCGTCGAGTTCGCGGCGGAGCCAGGCCTTGGCCACGGTCCAGGCGCGGCGGACGGTCCGCTCCGACAGACCGAGGACGTCGGCCACTTCCGGGGTCGACAGTCCGCCGAAGAACCGGTACTGGACCACGCGGGCGCCCTGCGGGTTGAACGCGGCCAGGCGCCCGAGCGCGTCGTCGAGGGCAAGCAGCTCCGCCGCCTGATCGTCGGAGAAGAGGTCGCCGGACGGGAGGTCGCCGGCCTGATCGAGGGCCACGTGGAGCGCGCCTCCGCCCCGTTTGCCCGCGCGGCGCCACTTGGCGTAGTCGATCAGGATCCGGCGCATGGCCTCCGACGCGATCGCGAAGAACTGCTGCCGGCTCCGCCACTCCGCGCGGGTCTGATCCACCAGCTTGAGGTAGGCCTCGTGGACGAGCGCGTTGGTGTTGAGCGTGTGGCCCACCGCCTCGAACCGGAGTTTGGCGCGCGCGATCTTCTCGAGCTCCTCGTACACGAGGGGGAGGAGCCGGTCAAAGGCCTCACGGCGGCCGCGCGCCGCTTCCTGGAGGAGATTGGTGATCTCGCCGGGCTCTCGTCCGGCGGGTGGTTCCGTCATCGATGTCCTCGGAGGTTCCGACCGGGGCGGGGGCCCCGGGGCGGCATTCCCAGCATATCACCCCGAACTGGCGGGGGCAAACGGACCTGGGCCGGCCGGATCCGGCGTCCCGCTACCGTACGGGCAGCAGCCCCGCCAGCCAGTGGAGCACGTTGAGGAGGAACCGGGGGTTCTGGCCCGCCTTGGGCGCGTTCATCCCCATCGGCCGCCGGGCGGCCCCGGACACCTGGGCGGAGAACATCGCCGCCTCGCCGAACACGGCCACCCGGCCAGCGCCGAACTCGAGCACCGCGCCCTGGACCATCCCGTCGGCCGGAACCCGCGGGGTCGAATCCGAGAATTGCCAGGCCACCGTCGGCACCAGGACGAGACTCCCCGGCGCCAGGTGGAGGAGGCCAGTGGCTCCGGGGGGCAGGGCAAACGCCTGCCCGGTGAAGGAGCGGACCGAATCGACCCTTTCTCGGGCATCTCGCCCCCGGGTGATCGGATGGTCCGCCAGGGATCCGTCGGAACGGCGGAAGCCGAACTCGTCGGTCCGGGCCGAACGGTCGGTGGCGAACCCATTGATGAACTCGAATCCGAAGGCGCGGCCCAGATCCTCGGCCGCGCCGGGGAAGGGCATGTGGTCGGCGATCAGGAGGAGGGAACCGCCCCCGCGGACCCACTCCCGCACGGCCGCGATTTCCGCGGGCGTGAACGCGGACGGCGTCGGCACCGACCAGTCACCGGCGGCGTTGCGTTCGGCCAGCGCGTTGGCGATCACCAGCACCCGGGCGGGGCGCAGGGCCGCGGCGCTGAACGGCGCGCGGAGCGGTTCGACCACGAAGCCGTCGCGGCGGAGGAGTTTGACGAAGGGCGCATAACGGCCGTCCACCGTGTGGAAATTGTGGTGGGCTTCGTCGAGGAGGACGAGGGGTCCGGCGCCGGCCCGGAAGGCCGGGTGCTCGATGGTCGGCGCGAAGGCGGTATCGCCGACCTGACTCCCGCCAGCGGCTCGCGGCGCCAGGGTGGGAGCCGTCGGTTGCTGGGCCGTGGCGATCGGGGCCACGAGGGTCGCGAGGACGGCGACGAGGGCAAGGCGCACCACGGCGGGCTCCAATCTGACTCGTGAGCGGAATTTGGCGCCGACACCCGAGCCCCCCAAGGCCCAGCGGCCGGTTACTCGTGTCGCAACGCCTCCACCGGGTCCATACGGGCCGCCCGGTTGGCCGGATACAGCCCGAACCCGAGGCCGATCCCGATCGAGACGGCGACGGCCACCACCGCGCTCCAGAGCGGCGGCGCGGCGTCGATCCGGAGTCCCAGTTTGACCAGCTCGCCGAAGCCGATGCCGGCCGCGATGCCGAGCAGGCCGCCCAGCAGCGTCAGGCTGGCGGCCTCGACCAGGAACTGCCAGAGAATTTCCCGCCGTGTGGCGCCAAGCGCCTTGCGGGTCCCGATTTCCCGGGTTCGGCTGGTGACCGACACCATCATGATGGCCATTACCCCGATGCCTCCGACCAGGAGCGCGACGCCCGACAGGGCCACCATCACCAGGAAGAACGCGCCGGTCAGCTTCCCGATGATGTCGAGGATCTGGTCCTGGGTGAGCATGTCGAAGTCGTTGGGCACGCCGGGCCGAAGGCCGCGGTGGCGGCGGAGGGCCACCGCGGCGCCGTCCTTGACCTCGTCGACCGGCCGGTCGATTTCGCCGAGGACGATGATGAACTGGTCGGTGGTTTCGCTGAAGCGGAACGAGCCCTTGGCGGCCTGGTAGGGGATCACCGCGCCGGTGGAAACGCCCTGGGGCCGAAAGACGTTGTCCGGCGGCTGCCAGACCCCGATGACCTGCAGGGCCCGGGTGCCCATCCGGACGTACTGGCCGATCGGGTCGGCGTTGCCGAACAAGGTGGCCGCCACGTCCGACGCCAGGACCGTCACCGGCGCGCCGCCGCGGATTTCCGATGGCGCAAAGAACCGGCCGCGGAGCAACGTGCCTCCCTGCAGGTCCATGAAGCGCTCGTCGCCCCCGAAGACTTCGGTCGTCTGGGTCCGGGCCCCGGCAAACTCGATCCGGGAAAAGAACCGGCACCAGAGCGCCGCGTGGCGGACCACTGGCGAGCGCGCGATGGCCATCGCGTCTCGCTCGTCCATGATCGGGCGCGCGCGGATTTCCGGGGGCAAGTTGTCCGGATTGACGGGGGAACTGGGGTTGAACCGGAAGACGTAGAAGGTATTGGGCACCGCGGCGTTGAGCGCGTTGAAGATCTGGCCGCGGATCCCCTCGACGATCGAGGCCATCGTCATCACCGTCGCCACCCCGATCACCACGCCAAGGATGGTCAGGAACGAACGGAGCTTGTTGGCCCGGAGCGAATCCATGGCCATCTTGAACCCCTCGCCCAGATTCGGGAGGACCACGGCTCAGACCTCGGCCCGAAGGGCGGCGATCGGGTCGAGTCGGGCGGCCCGCGACGCGGGATAGACCCCGAACAGGATCCCGGTTCCGGCGCCGAGCGCCAGCGACACGCCCACCGACCAGGCCGTCACCTTGGCGGGAAGCGGACTCACCAGCGAAATCAGCCCCGCCAACGTCGCGCCGGACAGCACCCCGAACGCGCCGCCGAGCAGCGCCAGGATCACGGCCTCCACCAGGAACTGGCGGCGGATGTCGCGCTGGCGGGCCCCGAGCGACTTCCGGAGCCCGATCTCGTAGGTCCGCTCGTTGACCGACATCAGCATCACGTTCATGATCACGATCCCGCCCACCACGATGCCAATGGCCACGACCGCCGGCACCACCAGGAACAGGACGCTGGTCAGGGTGGTCCAGAAGGCCACCAGGGCGTCGGCCTTGTCGACGGTGAAGTCGTTCTCCTCCCGCGGCCGGAGCCGATGGGCGAGCCGCATGGCCTCCTCGGCGCGGGCCATGCCGCTCGGGATCTCCGCGGCCGTCCGCATCTTGACCGAGATGGTGGTGGTGAGCCGCCGGCCGAACATCGACTCGAAGGTGGAGATCGGGGTGAGGATGAAGGCGTCGAACGACTGGCCCAGCATCCGGCCCTTGGCCTCGATGACGCCCTTGATGGTCAGCGGCAGGCCAGCGACCCGGATCACCTTGCCAATGGCCTGCTCGGGGCCGTCGAACAGTTCCTTGGCGATGTCATAGCCCACCACCGCCACGTAGCGGCGCTCCCGCACGTCGGGGTCGGCCATCGGCTCGCCGGCGGCGAACTGGTAGTCCTGGACGATCTGGTACTCGGGCGTCACGCCGAAGGTCATGACGCCGGACAGTTCCCGGTTCCGGTTGGTCACGTCGACCGACGGGGTGGGCCACCCCGACTGGAGCGCCACGGCCTGGGCGTCGGGAAGGGCGGCCCGCACCACCTCGGCGTCCTCCTGCGACACCACCGGTCGCATCCGGATCCGGCGGACTTCCTCGTCGGAGAGGAGCTGCATGGCGATCGGCGCCCGCCGGACCTGGAAGGCGTTGGTGCCGATCATCGCGCCGGTCAGGTTGTCGGCCACGTAGGAGTTGAGGCCCTGGATGATGGCGACCACCGTCACCAGGAACCCGACCGACACGATGATGCCGAGAAGGGTGAAGAACGACCGGAGCTTGGAGGAGCGGATCGATTCGATGGCGAGGCGGATCGCTTCCGAGAAGGGCATGGCCGAAATGTAGCGCCCCGTCGACCCGAGGGGCGACGGGGCGCGGGGCCACAGATTCGGCTCGAGGCAAGCCTATTCGTACCGGAGGGCCTCGACCGGATCGAGACGGGCCGCCTTGCTGGCGGGGTAGAGGCCGAAGAAGATCCCGGTCACGGCGGACGCGATCAGGGCGGCGACCACCGACCAGAGCGGTACCGCGGCCGGGATCGGGGTGTACCGGTTGACCGCCCAGGCAATGGCACCGCCCATGGCCATGCCGATGGCGCCGCCCAGGAGGGTCAGGGTGGCGGCCTCGACCAGGAACTGGAACATGATTTCCCGGCGGGTCGCGCCTAACGCCTTGCGGACACCGATTTCCCGGGTCCGCTCGGTCACCGAGATCATCATGATCGCCACCACGCCCACGCCGCCGACCAGGAGGCCGACGCTCGAGAGGGCCAGCATGACCAGGAAGAAGCCGCCGGTGACCTTGTTGAAGACGTCGAGCATCTTGTCCTGGGTCACCACCGCGAAGTTGTTCTCCTGGCTCGGCTTGAGGCCGCGGATGACCCGCATGGCGGTGATGACCCGATCCTGGGCGTCGGCCACGGTAATCGAATCGGAGGGCTTGATCATGATGATCATCCCGCCCCGCTCGTACTCGACCACCTTGCCGAAAGTGGCGTGCGGCATGGCCGCGATCGGGGTACCGTCGCCGCCACTGAAGAGGCTGGCCGCCTCGGCATAGACCCCGACGACGGTGAACGGAATCCCGTAGATCTTGACGATCCGACCGATCGGGTCGAGCCCGGGATAGAGCCGCTCCGCGAGCTTGTCGTTGACGATGGCCACGTACGAGCCGGCGGCCGCCTCGATTTCAGTGAAGTTCCGACCCGCCACCAAGCTGCCGCCGGCGGCCTTGAGCATGTTCGGCGTGGCGCCGATCAGGAAGGCCGAGCCAAGGGAGACCGTGCCGGCGCTGACCGGGCCGCCCGCCTCTTCGCGCCAGGCCACTTCCTCGATTCCGGGAATCCGCCGGATCCGCTGCGCTTCGGCCACGGTCAGGTAGGGATTCCGGTCCCACGGTTGCTCGGACCCGTCGTCGACGTTGACGCCGCCCCGGAAGGCCCGGAACAGCATGAAGGTCCGGGGGCCGGCCTGCTCCAGCATGCCGCTCACGGCGCGGTTGATGCCGGTGATCATCGACGCCATCGCGATCACGACCATGACGCCGATGGCCACCCCGAGGATCGTGAGCGCCGCCCGGGCCTTGGCCACCCGGATCGACTCGAGCGCGATCCCGACCCCCTCGGCGATCCGGGCGGGGTCGAGCAGGCTGACCCGGCTGAGACGGCGCGTTGGGGGAGGCGGCATCGGCCGCCACTGCGACGGCGCGGTGGCGTCGGTCATTCGGCCCTCAGGGCGGTGATCGGATCGAGCTTGGAGGCGCGGCTCGCGGGGTAGACGCCGGCCACCATGCCGACGAAGATGCCGAGGAACACGCCGACCCCGATCGACCAGGGCGCCACCGCCGCCGGGAGCGGCGTCGTGGCCTTGACGATGAACGCCAGCAGGATCCCGAGCACGATGCCGATGGCCGCGCCGACGGTGGAGATCGTGGCCGACTCGATCACGAACTGGGCCAGGATGTCCCGCCGCTTGGCGCCGAGCGCCTTGCGGATCCCGATTTCCCGGGTCCGCTCGCTCACCGCCATCAACATGATGTTCATGATCACGATCCCGCCCACCACCAGGGAAATCGCCACCAGGCCGGGGAGCGCCGCGAAGAGCACCGCGGAGATCTTCTTCCAGCCGGACAGGGCGCCCTCCGCCGTCTGGATCGCGAAGTTGTTGTCCTGAGCCGGGCGGAGCTGCCGGCGGATCCGCATCAGACCCTCGGTCTGCGCCACGGCCTCGTTCATCTGCGCCACCGTGGGTGCCTGGACGTGGAACTCGTCCATGTATCCGAGCCGGCAGGCGATCCGCTTGAGAGGCGAGTCGAAGGGCGCCACGATGAAGGCGTCGAGCGAGAGACCGAACAGGGTTCCCTGCTTGGCCACGACTCCGATGACCCGGTAGGGCAGGCCACCGATCGCGATCGACTTCCCGATCGGATCGATCCCGGGGAACATCTTCTCCTCGACGTCGGCGCCGATCACCGCCACCGGCAGGCCCGCCCGGGCCTCCTGCGGGGTGAACGGGCGGCCGGCGCTGAAGTCGTAGTTCTTGATGGTGAAGTACCCCGGATCGACGACCTCGACCCGGATGTCGCGAGCGCTCTTCCCGTTAGCGACGATCTGGGTCCGATCGTCGCAGCTCCGGGAAAAGACGGCCGGGGTTTCGAGCTTGGCCTGGATGAACGAGGCGTCGCCGTAGTTGATCCGGGGCCGGCGGAGCCATTCCCGCCACATCTCGTCGGTGATGTTGCCCATGTTGAAGTTGGGCATCCGGCGGACCTGGAACGTGTTGAGGCCGACGAGCCGATTGGCGAACTCGTCCTCCATGTACACGTTCATGCCCTGGACGATCGACACCACCGCGATCAGGAAGGTGACCCCGATCAGGACGCCGAGGAGACTGAAGAAGCTCTTGAGCTTCTGGGTCCACAGCGTGGTGAGCGCCATCCGGACGGCTTCGACGAGGGGCATGGTCAGGCGGCCTGAATCTTCTCTTGGCGGGCGTCGCTGGCGATCCGCCCGTCCCGAAGGGTCACCACCCGCTCGGCGTGAGCGGCGATGTCGCCCTCGTGCGTCACGACCACGATGGTCTGGCCCTGCCGGTGGAGCAGGTCGAACACCCGCATCACGTCGGCGCTGGTGGCGCTGTCGAGATTGCCGGTGGGTTCGTCGGCCAGCAGGATCGAGGGCTCGTTGACCAGGGCCCGGGCAATGGCCACCCGCTGGCGCTGGCCGCCGGACAGCTCATTGGGCCGGTGGTCCATCCGGTTGCCGAGCCCGACCCGCTCGAGCGCGTGGCGGGAGCGGTCGCGCCGTTCCCGCGCGCTGACCCCGGCGTAGACCAGCGGCAGTTCCACGTTCTGGAGGGCCGACGCCCGCGGCAGGAGGTTGAAGGTCTGGAACACGAATCCGATCTCCTTGTTCCGGACCCGGGCCAGGGCGTCGTCGGGCATCCGCGACACTTCCTGGCCGTTGAGCCAGTACTCGCCGGTCGAGGGCGTGTCGAGGCAGCCGAGCAGGTTCATCATCGTCGACTTGCCCGAGCCGGACGGACCCATGATCGCCACGTACTCGTTGCGCCGGATCTCGAGCGACACGCCTCGGAGAGCCTGGACCCGCTCCGCGCCCATCAGGTACTCGCGGGTCAGGTCGACGATCTGGATGACGACGTCCGTCACGGCTTCTTGCCGCCCTTCTCGTCCTTGACCGGCTTGACGCGGGTCGAGTCCTTCATGTCGCGGACGGCCTGGTAGGGGCCGGCCACGATCGAATCGCCCTGCTTGAGCCCGTCGACGACCTCGAAGTACTCGTCGCCCGCGATCCCGACCTTGACGGCCCGGAAGGTGGCGACGCCGCCCTGGACCACGAAAACGCCTTCGCGGTCCTTTTCCCGGGTCGAGGTGGTCTTGGCCGGCGCGGCCTCGCCCTCCTTCAACTCGTTGGGCAGTTCCTCGTGCTGGCGCACGGTCAGGGCAATGATCGGGATCGACAGCGTCTTCGACCGGGTGTCCGTCACGATCCGCGCGGTGGCGGAGAGGTCGGGACGGATCCCGGCCGGGGGGTTGTCGAGGGTGACCTCGACGTCGAAGTCGACCGCCCGGTCGCCGGAGCCGGTGTTGCTGGCGGCCACGGTGGCGCTGTTCGAGATCTTCGTGACCCGCCCGGTAAAAGCGCTGTCGGCAAAGGCGTCGATGGTGACTTCGACCGAGTCGTTGAGATGGACCCGGACGACGTCGGTCTCGTCCACCTTGACCTTGGCCAGGATGGTGCCGAGATCGGCGATCGTCATCAGCCGGCCGGTTTCGCGGGAGAACGTCCCGGGCACCGCCACTTCGCCGACCTCGACCGGGAGGCGGACCACCCGCCCGTTGATCGGGGAGACGATCCGGGTCTTGGACAGCTGGTCGCGCGCCTCGGAGAGCGAGCCTCGCGCCTGATCGACGTTGGCCGCCGCCGCGTTGTACGACGCCAGCGCGACGTCATACTGCTGCTGGGCCTGTTCGACCTGCTCGGCCGACACGAGCGCGGCGTTGATCTTCCGCATCTCGATCCAGCGGTCGAGCTGTCGCTTGGTCTGGTCGCGGTTGGTCTGCGCCTGGACCAGGGACGCCTGGCTCGAGGCCAGGAGCCCTTCCAGCCGCTTGACCGCCGATTCGTACTGGGCCGGGTCGATCTGGACGAGGAACTGGCCTTTCTTGACCAGGTCGCCCTCCTTGACCCCGAGCTGGACGATCCGACCGGTGATGTCGGCCGAGATGTCGACCTGGGCGTCGGCCTCGATCTTGCCGCTCGCCGTCACCGCCGATACCAGATCACGCTGGCCGACGGCTTCGAGGCGGACCTCGGTGGCCTTGTCCTTGTTCGCTCCGGACAGGGCGAAGACCGCCGAGCCCAGGCCGACCACCAGCACCACCGCCAAACCCCACTTCGTGCGCTTCGACATCCCTCGACTCCCCTATCGGAGTGAGCGGCCGACCGCGAGCTCGAGCGCCGCGATGGCCTTGTGGTAATCGTAGACCGCGTTGACGTAATCGCCTTCGGCCCGCTGAACGTTGTTCTGCGCGTCGGTCACGTCGAGCGCGCTGCCGCTGCCGAGCCGGTAACGGTCCTGCGCCAGCTGGAGCTGGTCACGGGCCGCGTCCCGGTTGGCCACCTGGACCGCGATGGCCCGGAAGGCGGTCTCCACCGCCAGCAGCCGGCCCTGCACGTCGGTCCGTACCTGAAGCTGACGAGCCCGCACCGATTCCCGAAGGTCGTCGCGCTGGGCCCGGGCCTGCGCCACCGACAGATCGCGGCTGAACGCGTCGAAGATCGGAAGCGAAATCTGGAGCGAGGCCCGGAACGGCTGGCTCGTGAAGCTGAACGGGAAGACGTTGTTCTGCTTGATCAGCTGGTCGCGAAGCGTGGGATCGAGGGCCGCGCCGGTGGCGTCGAGGCCGGAGAACGCCTTGCAGTCCGGAATGACCCCGTTCCCATTCTGACCGCCGATCCCGCCGCCCGGGAGGCTGCGGATCAGGCTGTTCTGGAATTCGCAGTTGGTGTTGCCGTCCTGCGCGCTCGACAGCGCCCGGCCGACCAGCACGTCGCTGTTGGTGAACTCCTGGGTAAACCCGTTCCACCCGGCCGAAAAGCTCAGCGAGGGAAGGTACCGGGACCGCTGGGCCCGGAGCGCGTAGTTGGCCGAGGACTCCCGAGCCCGCGCCGCTCGCAGCGTGGGGTTCTGCTCGGTGGCCACCACCATCAGCTGCTCCAGCTGCCAGGCCGGGGCCACCACCGGGAAGGAATCGGCGAACGCGACGGTCCGGAAGTCGGTGGGCGCCGCGATGCCCATCCGCCGGTACATCTCGAGCCGGGCTTCGGTTTCGGTCTGTTCCGCGCGGAGCAGGGCCACGTCGGCCTGCCCCTTCTGGACCTGGGCCTGCTTGACGTCGAGGATCGTCGCCTGACCGACCTGGAATCGCGCTTCCGCCAGTGACAGGAACTCGGCATTCCGGGTCACCTGCTGCCGCGCCACGTCGGCCTGGGCCGCGGCCTGGAGGGCCGTGAGGTACTGGAAGGTGACTTCGTACCGGAGGCCGACCGAGGCGTTGTTGATGTCCTCGCCGATGGCGTTCTGGGCGGCCTTCTGCTGGCCCGGGGCCGAGAGCGTCGACCCGTTGACCGTCCAGTCGAGCTGGACCCCGTAGCCGGACGACAGCGACGGCGACGACTGATTGAAGAGCGAGCCGCCGAACGTGGCCGAACCGGACCCGGTGTACGAGAGGCTTCCGCCCACCGACAACTGCGGGACGACCGCGCTGGCGTAGGCGTTCCGGACGCCCCAGCGCGCCGCGCTGGCGTCATTGAGCGTCTGCCGGTAGGTCGGGCTGTTGCGCTGGGCCTGATCGAGGGCCTGCGCCAGGCTCAGGGTTGCGGTGGCAGCGGGTCGCGGCGCGGGCTGCTGCGCTCCGGCGCCGCCGACTCCCAGAAACGTCAACACGACGGCAGTGACCCACGGCCTCATCACGATCGTTCCTTTCAGCTCTTGGTCGCTCGAACATCGGCTAGTACGGGGGTGTTTCACCGATGGTTTCAAGTTGCGACGAACCCGCCACAAGTTATTGATTCGCTTCTCGTTGTCCATCGTTCTCTGCCCGGGCGAAAAGGGGATGGGATGCCAGCGCCTGCACGCCTCCCGCCCATGCCCGGTTCGTGCCCGAACCTCATTAATGTAAACCGTTGTCACGAAATTGCTTAGGGCCGGGTGTCCCGGCCCCTGGTTCCGTGGTCGACCCATTCGTGGGACGGCGCCGTCCCGGATCTGGAACGACTAGCTCTTCGTCAGGGTCCGGATCTGCTCGGTGGCAAAGGCCAGCAGGTGGCGGTAAAGGCGCTCGCCGAGGTCGGGGTCGCGCGGCATGGCCGGGGGGATCAGGGTCCGGTCGACCAGCGACGGGGCGAGCCACATCAGGAGCGCCGTTTCGATCGGGAGGCGGGCAATGTCGTCAGGGAGCGGCGCGGCGTAGATGTCGATGAGGGTGACCCGGCCCGTGGTCCGGATGGTGGACAGGGCTTCCAGGTGGGCTTCCGCCGCGTGGGTGGTGAGGATGATGACGTCGCTGACCTTTGCTTCGGTCTCCCAGCCGGCAATAAGTTCGTTCATCAGCCGATGGAGCGTCTTCCGGGTCAGGGAGACGCTTCCCGGCGCCTCGGGGTCACGGTGGCCGTGGACGCCATAGGGGATGACCGGGGCTCGAGCGATGCCGAGGGCGGCGGAGAGGTCGTCGGTGAGTCGCTCGAGGACCAGGGAGTCGCAGCCCAGCGGCAGATGAGGGCCGCGGGCGATCATCGTGCCCACCGGAACGAGGAGGCGGGGATTCGAGGCGAGGAGGCGGCGGGCGTCGGTCGCGGTGAGCTGAGCGAGCCGAAGGGGTCCTACGGGCGCTTCGGTGAGATCGGGCGTCACTGGTGGCTCGTGGTGGTGGTGATCGGCGACCTCGCCCTCGCCGAGTGGATCCGGCAACCGCGGCTCGCGGTCGCGGCGCTGGCCGTGGCCTGCTGGCTCGTCGTGGCCCTGGCCGTTCTGCGGCGTCGGGGCCTCTGGCTGCCGTTGTCCGGCGCGCTCCTCATCAAAGCCGCCCTCCTGGGTGGGGCGCAATACCAGATCGAGCGGATCAGTCGCGACTGGTCCACCGTCCGGGAGGACCGGATCACCCGGTCGGCCGATCGGTGGCTCAGCGATCTCAAATATGCCCGCGGTCTGGTCGAGCGGGTGGCCGGGGTGGCCGCTCAGACCACCGGGCTCGCCCGCGAGGCGGCGTTCGAGCGGCTCCGCGGCGCGGTGGCCCGGGAGCCGCTTGAGGTCGGCGCGGTGGTGGTCGAGGCCGACGGGACGCCGTTTGCCTGGGCGGGGCGGTACCGGCTCCCTCCCGAGGCCGAGGGCGACTCGATCGACTTCCGCTCGTCGCCCTACTACGCGGTGCTCGAGGCGCGGCGGCACCTGGCCAACGGCCGAACCGCGGTGGCGTCGTTGCTCCTCGCCGCGGACGCGACGGTGCCGGATCAGGCCCGGAGCCTGGCCCGGCAGTTCGAGGATCGCACCGGCGTGGCGCTCGACGTCCTCCCGCGCGGGGTGGCTCCCGACACGTCCGACGTGTTCGACTACCTCGAGCCGACGCCGGACGGTGGGGTCCGGCTCCTCTTCAGCGTGCAATTGCGGCCCCCGACCCAGGCGGCCGCGTACGACCGCGCCTATCGGACCGCGGTGGTCCGGCTTTCGGTGCTGTCACTCGTCAGCCTGGTGTTTCTGCTGCTGCTCGCGCGGCCGGGGGCCTTCCGATTCCTGGCGGCCGCGGTGCCGGTGGTGGTCGCGGCGCGGGCGCCCCTCGGCGACGCGATCGACCTGCCGGCGTTCTTCTCGCCCCGGGCCTTCTTCCACTCCGCGCTCGGGCCGGCGTCCGCGGCCGCGGGTCCGCTGATGGCGGCCGCCGCGCTGGCGGTGATGATCGCGTTCGCGTGGCTCGGACGCCGCCGGACCCGGTCGTGGCTCGGCGCGCCGGTGGCGGGGTTCCTGCTGCTCGCCGCGCCCTATCTCGTCAGCACCCTGGGGCGGGGCGTCCAGGTGCCGGGCGAGGGCGTGTCTCTCGGTCTCTGGCTGATCTGGCAGCTGGTCGTGTTCCTGGTGGCGGCGGCGCTGATCCTGGCGGCCGCGGCGTTGCTGCCCCGGCGAGAGGGTCCCGAACGCCTGGCCCCGGCCCTGATCGGCGCCGCCATCGGGGTCGGGGCGGCGGTGGTGGGACTGCAGATCTGGAACGCCCGATCCGGCTGGCCGGACTGGTATCCGCTGCTCTGGGCGGTGGCGATCGGCCTGGTGGTGTGGCCCGGCCGGCGGGCGGCGACCGTGGCGGGGATCGGGATCGCGGTGGGGAGCGCGGCCTCGCTGATGGTCTGGGGCGCCGAGCGCGAAGCCCGGATCGGGGCGGCGCGGGCCGACCTCGGCGCGTTAGGCGTCCGGGCCGACCCGATCGCGGTGCCGCTGCTCGAGGCGTTCCTCGACCGGGTCGACCAGGCCGCCGCGCCGCGCACCACCTCGGAACTGTTCGCGGTCTGGCGGTCGTCGCCCCTGTCCCGCCAGGCCTTTCCGGTGACGCTCGGCCTCTGGTCCAGCGCCGGCGACGCGCGGGCCCAGCTCCGGCTCGACGAACTCGACCTGCCCGACTCGCTGGTCAGCCGCGCGGTGCGCGAGCTGCCGGCCGAGGTGGGCCGGGCCATTCTCCCGCTCCAGCGGATTCCCTCGATCCACTACCTGGCCCTGGTCCGGGTCGGCCCGGCGACCGTGCTCTCGGTGGGCCTCGGTCCGCGGACCACCCTGGTGCCCCAGGCGCGGCTGGGCCGCCTCCTCGATCCGGAGCCGACCAATCCGCCGCTCTACCGGCTGACGCTGGCGCCGACCGGTTCCCTCGAGCAGCCGCGCGAGGGCGTTCCGCTCTGGCGCCGGGAGGGGTGGACGGCGCGGGGCTCCCGCACGGTGGCGATGGGCGACGGGGCCCGGGACGTCAACGGGGTCGTCGAACTCGGCGATCCGACCGGACTCGCGGTTCGGGGGCTCCTCCTGATCGCGGTCGATCTCCTGGTCCTCTTCGCGCTGGCCGGCCTGGCGGGATGGCTGGCGACGGGTCGGGTCGAGCGGCCGGCCTGGTGGCCCGAGTGGCGGGCGTTCCGGACCCGGATCGCCGTGGCGTTAGGCGGTTTCTTCCTGGTGCCGGCCGCGGGGTTCGCCCTCATCAACATCGTCGAGCTGGCCAACGACGGCCGGAGCCGGCGCGACCTGATGATCGCCCAGACGCTGCGGGACGCCTCGCCCGGGACGACGCTCCCGCTGGCCGGCGCGTTCGAACTCGACCGGGCGCTGGAAACCCTGAGCGAGCGGGTCGACGCGAACCTGGTGCTGTATCAGAACGGCCAGCTGCGGGCCTCGAACGGCGGCGGGGTGTTCGAGGACTTCGGGGTCATCGATCCGCTGGTGGATCCACGGGTGTTCCACCGGGTGGCCCTCGAGGGCGAGCCGGCCGCGGTGTCGGACGGGCCCTCGGGCGTGGCGCCGACCCGGATCGGGGTGCGGGCGGTGCGGCTCCCCACCGGCGACGCGGCCCTGCTCGCCTCGCCCCAGACCTCCGGCGATCCCGACATCACCCGGCAGCAGTACGATCTTGCCTTCGTGCTGGCGCTGGCGGTCATCCTCGGCCTG
Organism: Gemmatimonadota bacterium; assembly: GCA_016794825.1. Classification (GTDB taxonomy): domain Bacteria; phylum Gemmatimonadota; class Gemmatimonadetes; order Gemmatimonadales; family GWC2-71-9; genus SHZU01. Next base: position 7,138 of record JAEUJH010000620.1, on the reverse strand, counting down.
GTGGCGGCGGTGATCGGGGCCCAGTTCTCCGCCCGCGCCCTGTCGCGCCCGGTGGGCGAGCTGCAGGCGGCCGCGCTGGCCTTCGGCCGGGGCGAGGCGCTTCCCGGGGCCGGGGCGGCGCCGCCGGCCGAGTTCGAGCCGGTGTTCGCGGCGCTCCAGAAGATGGCCACCGACATCCGGGCGACCCAGGAGGCCCAGGAACGGGCGGCCCGGGTCCTCGCGTGGGGTGAAATGGCCAATCAGATCGCCCACGAGATCAAGAACCCGCTCACCCCGATGCGGCTCGGGATCCAGCATCTCCAGCGGGTCCATCGCGACGGCCGGCCGCTCGGTCCGACCCTCGACGAGACGGCCCGCCGGATCCTGGGCGAAATCGACCGGCTCGACACCATTGCCCGGGCGTTCAGCCGGTTCGCGGCGCCGGCCGAGGGGCGGCCCGCGCCCGAGCCGACGCCGTTAGGCGAGGTGTGCCGGGAGGTGGTGGCGCTCTACGGGCTCGCGCCCGACGCGGGCGGGGTGACCCTGGCCCTGGTCCGGGACGCGCGGGTCCTGGCTCACCGGGACGAGGTCAAGGAGACGCTGGTCAACCTGCTGGAGAACTCGCGCAACGCGGACGCCCGGGCCATCACGGTCCGGGTCGACGGTCCCGATCTCGAGGTGATCGACGACGGGTGCGGGATTTCCCCGAGCGAACTGGATCGGATCTTCGAGCCGCGGTTCTCGACGACCACCAGCGGGTCGGGGCTGGGGCTCGCGATCGTCAAACGGCTCGTCGAGGGGTGGGGCGCGGCGATCGCGGTGCGGAGCGAGGTCGGGAAGGGGACGACGGTGTCGATCCGGTTCCGTCCGGCCTGATCAGGCGGCGGGGAGCCACCGGGCCAGCACCCGGGCCAGTTCCTCCTGCTGGACCGGCTTGCTGATGTAGTCGTTCATGCCGCTCGCGAAGCAGCGGTCGCGGTCGGAGGCCAGGGCCGCCGCGGTCATCGCGATGATCGGGATCTGGTGCCACGCCGCCTCGCTCGCCCGCACCGCGCGGGTCGCGTCGTATCCGTCCATCTCCGGCATCTGGCAGTCCATCAGGATCAGATCGAACCGGGCGTCGGTCGCGAGCGCGGCAAGGACCTCCTTGCCGTCCGGCGCGATGACCACCTCGAGGCCAAGCCGCTCCAGCATCCACCGCGCGATCTTCTGGTTGGCCGGGTAATCCTCCGCCAGGAGGACTCGGCCGGTCAGGCGGGTCGGGGCCGGGACCTGCGGCTCGGCGGGCGCGGCCGGTTCGGCCGGGGCCTTGAACGGGACCAGCACGGTAAAGGCGCTCCCGTTCCCGGGTTCGCTCGACGCGCTGATCGCTCCCCCCATCAGTTCCGTCAACTGCCGGCAGATCGTCAGGCCAAGGCCGGTGCCGCCGTACTTCCGGGTCGTCGACGTGTCCGCCTGGGTGAATTTCTCGAAGATCCGCGCCAGCTGTTCGGGCGTCATCCCGATGCCCGAGTCGCGGATGGTGAAGGTGACAGGGTGGACGTCGGGCGGGCCGGGCTCGGGCGCGACGTGGACCATCACGAACCCCTCGTGGGTGAACTTGATGGCGTTGTCGATCAGGTTGGTCAGCACCTGGCGGAGCCGGCCGGGGTCGCCGAGCACTTCGCGCGGGGTCCCGTCGGCGATCTTGGCGCGGAGCCGGATGCCCTTGGCCTCGGCCTTGGCCGTGAGGAGGTCGACGACCGCCGTGACGGTCGGCGCCAGCTCGAAGGGGATCGACTCGACCCGGAGCTTGCCGGCCTCGAGCTTCGAGAAGTCGAGGATGTCGTTGATGATCGCGAGAAGGTCCCGCCCGGAGCGCTCGATCGTCTCGGCCAGGGCCCGTTGATCGGCGGCGAGTTCGGTGTCCATCAGCATCGCGGCGGTGCCGAGGACCGCGTTCATCGGGGTCCGGATCTCGTGGCTCATGTTGGCCAGGAACTCGGACTTGACCTGGGCGGCGCGGAACGCCGCGTCGCGGGCCTGGCGGAGTTCGGTCGTTCGCTGCTCGATCGCGGCCTCGAGGCCCTTGTTGATCCGCTTCAGCTCGGCCCGGAGTTCCTCGCTCCGGAGGTTGGTGGCGCAGCTGGTGAGGACGATCGAGATCAGCTTCTGACACCCGTCCGGGATGTAGGGCGACCGATCCGCGATGGTCCCGAGGTAGAGACCCATCGGCCCGTTCCGGGTGGCCAGCGCGTGGAGCAGCGAAGTGCCCCCGGTGGTGGCCGCCGGGACCAGCACCGGGTGGTTGGTCTGGAGCGCCCAGGCGAACACGCCGTTGGCGATCTGGGCGTCGATCTCCGCCACGAATTCGTCCCGTCGATCCGCCGGGTCGCACCAGGCCAGTGGAAAGTCGGTGGCGTCGGGGTCGAGGAGGAAGAACGCCGAGCCGCTGATCGGGCAGATCCGCGTCAGGGCGGCTCCGGCCTGGGCCAGGAGGTCGTCGCGGCCCGATTCGATGTCGTGTCCGGGCTGGACGATCCCGACCGAGGCGACGTGATCGAGCGCGTCGAGCAGCCAGCGGTTCATGGCCCGGGCCGCTTCGGCCGCGGCGTCGGCCGTGGCCCGATCGAGCTCGCCGAGCGGGATCGTCACGCTAGTGCTCCTGCCCCATGATCGCGTTGACGGCGTGGACGAACTGGACTTCGACCTGCTTGAGCAGCCCGGCCAGGCCGGACGGCGGGAACTCCACCAGGTCCCAGGCGGTCGGTTCGAACGACGGGATCAGGTGCTCGCCACTCGAGCCGAGGGCCAGTGCGTTGGCGAACACGTCGGCCAGGTGGACGATCGCGGTTTCGGCCGGGAATCGGGTGGCGATCCGGGGCGCGTGGTGGCACGCGGTGGCCTCGACCAGCATGCCGGGCAGCCGCCACCGTTCGAGCAGCGCCGCGCCGACCGCGCCGTGATGGAAGCCGAGGAGCTTCTGCTCCACGGTATACAGCGGCTGCCGGCTCCGGCTCGCCTCGAGGAGGGCGGACGCCGCTTCGAGGGGCGCCTTGAGGAAGATGATCGGGCGCCCGATGTCGTGGAGCAGCCCGGCCACGAAGAACCGCTCGACGTTGGCCTCGCGGCGGTGGGCCGCCAGCTGGCGGGCCGCCAGGCCGCAGGCGATGCTGTGCCGCCAGAACGAATCCATGTCGACCAGGTGAGACGGCACGTTCGAGAACAGCCGCATGAACGAGGTCCCGATCGCGAGGTCGCGGAGCTGGGACATCCCGACGATGCTGATCGCCTGGGTCACGGTGTCGATCCGGGACGGGAAGCCGTAGATCGGGCTGTTCACCAGTCGGAGGAGGCGGGCCGTGAGGCCGGGGTCCTCGGCGATCACCCGGCCGACGTCGGAGGCCGAGCTGAGCGGATGGTCGATCACCTGGAGCAGCCGCTCGTACATGCTCTGGATGGTGCCGACCTCGATGGCGCCGCGGATCAGGTCTTCGGGACGACGGGGCATCGGTCAGTGCCGTTTCTTGAGTTCGGTCGTCACGCAGTGGCGGAACAGGGCCTCGATTGCCGGGTGTTCCCGACTCACATGGACGAACCGCGCCCCCACCAGCGCTTCCACCTCGGCCAGGCGGGCGGGGTCGATGGTCGCCTCGGCCTGGTCCTCGGCCGCTTCGTCGCCGACGATTTCGGCGTCGACGATGCCCCACATCTGGCAGTAGCGGAGGTGCTTCTCCGTCAGGACCGTGCCGCCGGGCAGCAGCAACCGGCCGCCGCCATCGACGATGTCGGCGGCGAGCACCATGTCCGGACGAAGATTGTCGAGGCTGACGCGCATGCTCGGTCGCTCCTTGCGAGCCTAGGGTATCGGTTCGCGGGAGGCCGACTTGAGCCGAGCGGGGACGTGCCGATGCTAGGTAACAGGATGGGGTATCGATTCGAACGGGCGTACTATCGCCTCGTCTACCCGCTCGCCTTCCGACCGACCTTCGTCGTCGGAGGCGCCAAGTTCCAGGTCGTCGACCTTTCGGAACAGGGGATCCGTTACGTCCATCCCGGACCGAGCCGGCCCAACCCCGGGGTGGCGGTCGAGGGCCTCGTCCGGCTCCCGACCGGGGAGGAGGTCGAGGTCGAGGGCACCGTGGTCCGGGTCGAGGCTCCCCAGGTGGCCCTGGTCCTGTCCCGCGGGGTTCCGTTCGGTCTGATGCTCGATCAACAGCGGTATCTCCAGCAGCGGCTGATCGCCTGGCGCTAACCCCCTGTATTCGTTTTAGACACTTCGAACCGGCGGTGCAATTCGGTGTTCGGCGGGGCTGATCCGGGGCTCGACGAGCCCCGGAGGCCCCGGCAGGCCGGCGTTCATGGCCCGGTCCGGCGGCCGGATTTGGCTCGGCCCGGCTTATGCCCAAAGGGATGGTGCCTCGAAATCCCCCAAGGCCGGAGATCTAGCCCGTGAACGTCGATCCAATTCCTCAGAACCTCGTAGCCGTCCATGATCTCCTCACGGAGACGATCACGGTGGCCAACGAACCGGCCGTCCGCTACTCCTGGGGCGTGGCCATATTTCCCCGGACCGGACGGTTCGATGCCCCGGTGTTCGGTGTCGTCACCTGTGGCGGTGAGTCCACAACGTTGACGTACCGTTTGCTCCAGTCCCTCATGGATTTGCCGGTCTATGTGAGCGGACGGGTGCCGGCCACGATTCGGGACGGAATGGCCTTCGGACCGCGCCGATCGGCGCCGCCGCCGGCCCTCATGGATCAACCGGTTTTACACATCATGCTGACCTGCTGCATCGGATCGACCACCGACGATCTCGATCGGACCATGCCGCTCGAAAGCACCGTCTTTGCCGGCGACCTCAAGGCCCCGGTCATCCTGCTGACCGAAGGCCGGCCGGACGGCTGGCCCAAGTAAGGCGGCCGGCGGGCACGGGCCACCGCCGACCTGATGTCGAAAGGGGGGCGCGACCGACTGGTCGCGCCCCCCTTTGACGTCGGCCCAGGCCGGATCGTCCGACGGTCGGTCAGCGCCCGGCGGCCGCCACGGTCAGGAGGAGAACCCATTGGGGGCCCCGGAAGCCATCCGTCCCGTCGTCGTACCACTCACCCAGCGAATGGGCGCCGTCGCCCCGCCCGCCGCCGTCCACGGCCAGGGCCGGGATGCCGAGGCTGATCGGAAGGTTGGCGTCGGTGCTCGACGCCCCGCCGCGGGGAATCGGGAGTCCCAGTGTCTTGGCCGCGTCCCGAGCGGCCCGGACCAGCCAGAGGGAGTCCGGCTGGGATCCCGCCGGCCGCAATCCGATGACCCCGATCTCGGCGCTGAGCGCCTTGTCCGACCCGGGCCAGCGGGCCTTCTCGCGCTCGACGGCCTGGGACACCGTTCGGCGGAAGGCGCTGTCGAGTCGGGCCAGGGCAGCGGCCGATTCGGAGCGGAGGTCGATCTGCATGGTGGCCGTCATCGGGATCGAGTTGATCGAGGTCCCGCCTTCGACCACGCCGACGTTGAACACGGTCCGGGGCTCGGCCGGAACCTCGAGGTCGCCGATGGCGGCGATGGCTCGGCCCATCGCGTGCATCGGATTCGGCATCCCGAAATCGCCGTAGCTGTGCCCGCCGGGTCCCTTGAAGGTGACCCGGTAGCGGTTGCTGCCGACGCCGGCCGTCACCATCCCGAGCCCGACTCCGTCGACCGACACGAACGCGTCGATCTTTCCGGCCGATCCCTGTTCGAACAGGTGGCGCACGCCCCGGAGGTTGCCGGGACCTTCCTCGCCGACGTTGCCGACGAAGATCACGTCGCCCCGGGTCGCGACCTGCTCGAGGGCCATGGCCCGGGCGATGGCGAGGACCACGGCCAGGCCGCGGCAGTCGTCGCCGATCCCGGGGCCGTGGAGCCGGGTGCCCTCGCGGCGGACCCGGACGTCGGTGCCGGCGGGGAAGACGGTGTCGAGGTGGGCGGCGAGCACCAGGCGCCGGCCTCCGCCCGTTCCTTTCCTGGTGGCGATGACGTTGCCGACCTGATCGACGACGGCGCGGTAGCCTAACGCCTCGAACCGGCGGGCGTACTCGGCGCCCCGGGCCTGTTCGCCGAAGGGCGGCGCGGGGATTTCGCAGAGCGAGATCTGCTGCTCGATGGTCCAGGCGTTGTCGCGCTCGAGGCGCGCCAGGGCGCGTCCGACCGCGGGGTCGAGTCCGGCCTGAGCGGCGATCGGTCCGGCCAGGAGCAGGCTGGCCGCGGCAAGGACGAAGGGACGCATGCTAGCGCTTCCTGGCGGTGCGGCCGGGCTTCCGCGGGGACTTCCGGGCGGCCGCCGGGCGGGCGCGGGCAGTCCGGGCGGCTTTCCGGGGCACGGCCGCGATCGCCATGACTTCGATGGCGGCGCCGTAATGGAGCGGAGCCACCGGCACCACCGCCCGGGCCGGCCGATGGTCGCCGAGGATCCGGACGTAGGTGGCGTTGACGGTGCCCCAGTCGTCGATCCGGGAAAGGAAGATCGTCACCTGGAGCAGGTGCTGATATCCGCTCCCGGCGGCGCGGAGGATCCGGCCGAGGTTGCCGAGAACCAGCTCCGTCTGCGCTTCGATCGTGCCGATCTGCGGGGTTCCGGTTTCGAGGTCGGCCGGGATCTGGCCGGACACGTAGACGAGGCCGCCGTGCACGATGGCCTGCGAGTAGTGGCCGGCGGGCCGGCGGGTTCCGGGGACCTGAATGGGTTTGATGGGTGGCATGGCTAAAGCTCGGTTCGCCCGGCGTCGGAAGCAATCCCGACCGAGGGCACGGCGCCCTCGCCCGGTTCGGTCGGCAGCCGCACCGCGGCACGCCCGCGACCGCGGGTGGCCGCCTTCAGGCGCCCGACCGCCGTCCCCACCGCGGCGACCATGAGGTCCGGCTCGAGTCGATGCGCGTCGACCAGCCGAACCAGCGCGGAACCGACGATGACGCCCCGCGCTCCCGCCCGAAGCGCCGCGGCGGCCTGCTCCGGCGTGGCGATCCCGAACCCGACCACCGCGGGAGGCGCGCCCGGGATCGCCAGGTCGGCCAGACGGGCGGCCAGGTCGCGGCGAATGCCGTCGTCCCCGCCGGTGACCCCGGCCCGGCTGGTGACGTAGCAGTATCCTCGGGTCAGGGCCAGGATCCGGGCAATCCGCGGTCGGTCCGCGTTAGGCGGCACGACGAG
>JAEUJH010000611.1 GCA_016794825.1 Gemmatimonadota bacterium | reverse complement strand
TGAATCAGGGCGTCGCCATCGGTGTGGGCGTTCGGGACGTGAACGACCCGGATGTCGTCGCCGTTGAGATGGAACGTCAGACCCTCCGCGAACGTCACCACCGGCCACGCCACCTTGGGCGACGGTGGTTCCCGCCGGTTGATGGCCTGGATGAACTGCTCCGTCGACATCCGCTTCCGGACGTTGTCGTGCGCCACGATCAGGGCGCCCGCCTTGCCCAGGTTCTCATTGCCGCCGGTGTGGTCGAAATGCCAGTGGGTGTTGACCACGAACCGGACCGGCTTTGGCGTCAGGGCGGCGATGGTCGCCAGGATCTTGGGGGTGAGCGGCGCGAACTGGTCGTCGATGACGAATACCGCGTCGTCGCCCACGGCCAGGCCGATGTTCCCCCCGGCGCCGAACAGAGCATAGACGCCGGTGGCGAGCGGCTGGGTCCGGATCTGGACGGTGTCGAGGCCCGCCTGGGCCTGGAGGGACGCGGAACTCACGACGAGGGCAAGCAACGGCACGATCCGGCGCATGCGGGACGGCTCCAGAGAGACGGTGATCGATCGCTGACCGAGGATCCTGATCGCTGGCCGGTTCAGGGCCGGATCGGGAGCGAAATCCGCGAGGCCCGGTCGCCGCCGCGGTACAGGGTGACGGTCGGGCGACCCTTGACCGGCGGTTTTTCTGTGTTGTCGACGTCGGCGCCGGCGATGGTGACCCGGATCCGGTGTCCGGCGTTGAAGACCGTCGCGGTCGGCTGCAGGTCGAACGTGAGTTCCACCACTTCGCCGGCGGTCATCGGCTTTCGGTCGCCCTTGTTGTTGAGGGACCAGGGCAACTCGAAGTTGTTCCACGGCGGCTTGGCCTGGGCCCGGAGCGACGCGCGCTGCATGCCCTCGGTCACGTACCGCGAGTAGCCGGTGGAGTCGACTTCCTCGAGGTAGGCGTAGAAGTCGCCGTCGGGTTGGTCGGAACTGACGTAGATCGTCACGACCGGGTGGCCGATGACGGTCAGGTCCGTCGCCAGCGGCGCGGTGGTGAAGGTGAGCGACTTGGTGTCGTTGGGCGCCAGATCCGGGTAGATCATCGGACCCTGGCCCACCGCGTTGTCCCAGCGGGAGGCGGTGCCGCTGGTGGTGGTCAGGTCGACCAGCCAGCGGTCCGACCCCGCGTCGCCCGCGGCACCGGGCGCGAGCACGCCGTCGTTGACCGACTTGATGCTGCCCGACGGCCCCGCCCCGAAGAAGTAGTCGGTGTTCCGCACGGTCGGCAGCGGCCAGGTGGCCGCTGCTTCCCAGGTCCACTTGCCGGGGTCGACCATCAGCGCAAAGCGGACCGGCTGCTCCTTGTCGACGCCGTTCTGAATGCCCTTCAGGAACCGATCGAACCACCGGTGCTGCTCGGCCGAAATCAGACGGCCCGATTCCGCGCCCATGGCGCTGTCGGGAAACGCGTGCGACCAGGGCCCCATCGTCACCCGGTCAGTCCCGTGCCAGTTGGCGAGCCAGAGCATCTCGTCCCGGGCAAAGATGTCGAGCCACCCACCCCAGTGATACGCGGCGACGCCGGACTGGTTCATCTCGTTCAGGTAGGTGCTGGGCTGATGCTTGACCAGGTCGAAGTTGGGCGTCTTGTGGTCGCGATACTCGGCGGCGCCCCATTCGGTGATCACGTTCCAGTTGTCGGCGTGGTCGGCCAGCGCCTGGCGCCAGAGGGTCCCGGTCGAATCCTCGTCCACCGGCGGTTCCGGGAATCCGACGTCGAGCGCCCGGGTCAGGATGCCCCAGTGCTGGATCATGTTCTCCCGGTAGATGCCGCCGTCATAGAGCACGTCGTACATGTCGAACGCGGCCACGTTCGGGAAAATCGCCTTGAGGCCGGGGTGGCGGGTGCTGGCCGCCATGTACTGGGTGATGCCGAGGTACGATCCCCCGAACATCCCGAAGTTGCCGTCGCTCCACGGCTGCTTCGACATCCACTCCATCAGATCGTAGGCGTCCTGGGTTTCGGCCGGGGAGAAGAG
>JAEUJH010000594.1 GCA_016794825.1 Gemmatimonadota bacterium | reverse complement strand
GGCGGGCCCTACAAGCGGCTCCGGTTCCAGTTCACCCTGCCCAACGATCTCGATGCGTCGACGACCGTGGGTTACACCGACGCGGGCAGCGCCAAGGCGGTGCTCATGTCGGCGACCCGCGCCGGCTACCTCGGCGGCTTTGCCGTCGACCTCTCGATGCCCGACTTCTCCGGGCTGGCCGGTTGGGACAACACCTGGGCGCCGGCCGCGCCGACCACGGTCGATTGGAGCGCGACCGGGGCCGGTGCCGCGGTGACGAACCTGTGCACCTCCGGCCGGATCGTCAGTTCCACTCGGATCGGGACGGCCTGATCGACGACGCAGGACCGGAAAACGACGACGGGGTGGGCGAAAGCCCACCCCGTTCGTTTTTTCGCCCCAGGCCCTTCAGGGCAGGAGCGCGGCCCGGGCCTTGGCGAACTGGGCCTCGAGCCGCGGGATCGGCGTCCCCTGATAGGACTGCCGGAGCCGGCCGAGCGCCACGTCGAACGCCGTCAGCAGATCGGCGGCGGCGGCCTGGCGCGTGGCCGGCATGGTGCTGCCCCGCTGCCCGATCCAGATCGGGGAGCTGTGGCCGAAGGCGTAGCTGTCCATGGCCGGCCACGACCGGGTCGGTCCGCCTAACGCCCGGGCCGCCACCCACCCGCCGGCGGGAATCCTGATCCGGCCGCTGAACCGCTTCGAGCCGCCGGCCGGCAGGGGGCCGAGTCGGGCCACCGGCGCGCCGTTGACCACCACGTCGATCGAATCGACGGCCGCCACGGAGTGGACCCGGAGTTCGTAACCGACCTCCCGACCGCCCCGCGCCAGGATTGCCCCGGGGTCCTGCCCGTCGACCGTGAACTCGAGGATCGGGCCGTTGGTGGCAAAGCTCCGCCCGGCCGCCAGCGCGGCCAGATAGCCGCGGTACCCGGCGGCCGGATCCGATCGGACGTACACCCGGGTCGTGCCGACCGCCATCGTCCGATAGAAGTTGTTCATGACGTCGGTGCCGGCCGACAACGCGATCGGCGATCCGAAGTTGAGGAGCCGATACCAGACGTCCATCGAGCCCAGCTCGTCGCTCCAGAGGCAAACCAGTTCGATCGTGTCGAAGAGTCCGAGGACGCCGTCGGCAATCAGTTCCACCGGGATCCGCGCCTTGCCCGCCTCCGAGAACGGTTCCCGGACGCTGATCGGATGGACGTAGCTGCTGATCCCGCCCAGTCGTCGGCCGAACGCCAGGGGCTCGGCGTTGGCGCGGTCGTCCCGGCCGTGGATTTCGTATCCCGGACCCCAGATCCACGGCCAGAACAGCTCTTCCGTTCCGATCAGGCCAAGGTGGCCGAGGAAGTGCGACCGGACTTCCTGGCCCCACGCGATCGCGGGCCAGCCGTCGACGGCGCTCCATCGGAACAGCGGCTGGTCCTCGAACCGGGTGTGGAGATTGGCGAGCAACGGCGTCAGCACGTCGAGGGCCTCGGCGCGCGCCATCGGCGCCAGCACTTCGGGCGGCAGCCGGTAGGGGCCGCCGTAGTTGAGATGGAAATGGTGCTCGCCCGCGAGCCACCCGGCCGCGCGGGCGTCCCAGATCGGGGTCAGGCTGATGTCGACCGCCGCCGCGGTTCCGGCGGACACGGTTGCCGTTCCGCTCGCCACCGGCGTGGCGAGACCCTGAACGGCCTCGACGCGGATCGGACCGCTCGGCGCCTCGAGTTCGACGGTCCCTTCGGAGTAGAAGAAGACGACCCCGTTCTGCCCGTCGAACCGTGGCTGTCCTCGATCCGGCACCAGGGGATGGCCGTTGGCGTCGGTCACCGACAGGCGGGCCGCCACGGCGGTGGCGCCGATCCGGGTGGTGATCCGGACCCGCCCCGTGGGTCGGCCCCAGTCCCAGGAGTTTACCGGCACCGGCTCGACCGAGCCGCCGTCGCTGGCGGCTCGATAGAGGACCATCCGCTGCTCCCGATCCGCCTCCGCGTAGTAGACCGACCGGCCGTTCGGGTGCCACGCCGGCGTGAGGGGCATTCCGTGTCCCTCGGTGAGCTGGATCGGATAGGGGTTGCCGTCGACCGGCACCAGCTGGAGCGACCAATCCCGTCCGTCCGGATCGGGCCACGTGACCGCCAGGGTCCGTCCGTCGGGACCCGCGGCGAGCCGCGTCATGGAGAGAATCGGGCCCGACAGCAGCGTCCGCTCGACCCCGGTGGCCAGGTCGCGGACGCGCACGTCGTTGCCGGCGCCTTTCGCGAGGTACGCGATCCGCTTCCCGTCGGCGAGAACGACGGGCTGCAGTTCCTGGCTGCCGGACGCCGTGGTGATCCGGGTCTTGGCGCCGGATCCGAGGTCGAGCCGCCAGAGATCGAGGTCGCCGTTGACGGCGGAGGCGTAGTAGAGCGACGTCCCGTCCGGCGCGTAGCTCGGGTCGAGATCGATGGCCCGTTCGTCGACCAGGACCCGCTCCCGGCCGCTCGCCAGGTCCAGTTCGACGATCGCGGTCTCACGGGTGTCGTCCCGAACGAAGGCCAGTCGGTTGCCGTCAGGCGACCAAGCCGGCCGCGCGTCGATGCCCGCGCCACTGGTGACTCGTCTGGCCACGCCGGAATCGAGGTCCATGATCCAGAGCCATCCCCTCGAGGCGAACGCGATCCGCCGCCCGTCGGGCGCGACGGCCGGATCGATCGGGCCGATCGTGAGCGACGGCAGCTCGTAGCCCTCGAGGTACACGTGGTGGCTCATCCCCTGGATCTTGGGATAGCGGTTGGTCCACTGGCCCGCGGCCGGGCTCGCCGCGGCCAATCCGAGAGCGGCCAGGATCGTGAAGCGAACGTGCATGGGGAACATCCCTCGGAAGGCAGGACGTGAAAACGGGCCGGCGGAAGAGCCGGCCCGGCGATTCGATCAGTATCCGCGACCCGGATCCACGGCCAGCCGGGGCCGGTCTCCGCGTTCCACCGCCGCGAGGCTCTCGAGGAATCCGGCCAGGGTGGCGTCGAGCGTGCTTGGTCCGCTGATGTGGGGCGAGAGGGTCACCAGGGGATGATCCCAGAGCGGCGACTCCGGCGGCAGCGGCTCGCGTTCGAAGACGTCGAGCGCCGCGCCCCGGAGGTAGCCCCGGTCGAGCGCCTCCGGCAGCGCGCTCTCGTCCACCACCGCACCGCGCCCGACGTTCATCAGATACACGCCGTCGCACTGCGTCAGCCGGTCGCGACCGAGCCAGCCGCGGGTCGCCTCGGTGAGGGGCGCGGCCAGGATCAGCCAGTGGGCATCCTTTACCTCGACCTCGAACCGCTCGGTCGTGACCACCCGGTCGAAGTCGGCCACCGGGCGCCCGCTCCGGGACAACCCGGTCACGACGGCGCCGAGGCCCCGGAAGGCCCGGGCAATGCCGCTGCCGACCTGGCCGGTGCCCAGGATGAGCACCCGTTGTCCTCGGAGGAGGACCGGTTCGCGGTTCCGGTCCCAGCGGCGCTCCCGCTGATCGGCGCCGAATTCCCGGAGGAACTGGTTCTCCGCCAGGGCTCGGGCCACGCACCACTCGCCGATGGCGGGTCCGAAGTCTTCGCCGCTCTTGGTGAGGAGGATGCCGGCCGGCAGCGACTTGCGATAGACGAGGCCGTCGACCCCGGCGCCGATGCTGTGGATCCACCGGACCGAGCCCCACCCGTCGACCGCCGGCTTCCGGAAGCCGACGAACACGTCGGCCCAGGCCAGGTCGGCGCCATCGATGGTGGCCAGGGTCTTGGCGCGGATCTCGAGGTCCGGCCTGGCGGCGGCAATCGCGTCGCGGAGGCCGGCGATGTGGTCGCCGGCCATCAGGATGTGCTTGGGTTGGATGGGGGTCATGACCGGTCGAAGGTGTCCCCCGGTCAGCGCCGGGTCAAGAGGCGCTTGATCTCGCGGAACGGGAAGAAGTAGAAGAACAGGACCACGAGGTAGAGCCACCGCTGGTCGAGCCGGGCCGCCGACGCGAAGGCGAACACGAAGATCAGGAGGTGCATCCGGATCACGTTGAGGTACGGCTTGGCAAAGCCGGTCTCCTTCGGGGCGTTGCGAAGATCGTCGCGGGAGGCGATCAGGCTGCCGAGCAGGAGGGGCCAGCCGATCCGGAACGCCTCGGGCAGGTGTTCGAGGTACCCGAACGCGCCGTCGGTCGTCGGGCCCAGCGGAAAGAAGGTGTTGAGGAACGCCCCGTGCCCCAGGTGGAAACCGCCGAAGTGCACGGTAAAGAACGCCGCCGAAAAGAGACCGATGATGATGGTGACGCCGCGGGCCACCGCTCGGGCCGCCGGATGGGTGATCTCGCCCTTGACCGCCAGTTCCCGGGTAAACCAGTACTGACCGCCAACCGACAGCAGGAGCGTGGCGTAGCCGATCAGCAGGCTCGAGAGCCAGAGGCCCCAGACCAGCTCCCGGGTTTCCCAGCCGAACCACACGGCGGCGGCCGCCGTCCCGACGAACGAGACGAGGTCGAGGACCAGCGCGCGACCGGGCGGGGGCAACTCCGATTGGCTCATGGGCGGCCCCAAAGATAGCTTTCCGCCCAATCGCTTCCCATTACCACGTGTCGAGGACGCCATGACCAGGCCGCTCCTGCTCGGGGCCACGCTCGTTGTTCTGTTCGGCCTTCGGACGCCCGGGGCGGTCGTGGCTCAGGACTTTACCGGCCCGAGTCCCTGGCCCGCCATCCGGAAAGAGCGGATGACCCGGCTCCTGCCGGCCGCGATGACGCGGACCGGGGTCGACGCCTGGGTGATCCTCCTTCGCGAAAACGCCAACGACCCCCTGGCGCTCCATGTCGGGGGCGAGAACGCCGGGGCGCCCGCCGCGGTCCTCTTTACCCGAGCCGGCGATCGGGTTCGCTCGGCGATGATCTCCGGATTCGGCGAGGCGATTGCCCTGCGGGAGCTGGCCATCCACGACTCGGTCGTCGTCTACGAGCGGGGGCCGGGCGCCCTCGAGGCGGCGGTGGCGGCGCGGCTCCGCGCGGCGGGGGCTCGGCGGATTGCCATCAACAGCTCCGGCGCCAACGTGGCCGACGGGTTGTCCTATACCCAGCGGGTGGCGCTCGAGAAGGCTCTCGGGCCGGAGCTGACGGCGCGGCTCGTGTCCTCGGAACCGCTGGTGGAGGCCTGGCTCGCCATCAAGCTGCCCGCCGAGATCGAGGTCATGCGACAGGCGGCGGGGTTGACGGTGGCGCTGGAGGAGGAGGCCTACGCCACCGTCCGGCCCGGGACGACCCGCGATTCCGATCTGGCCCGGTTCCTCAAGCGTCGGATCCGGGAACTCGGGGTCGAGGACGGCTGGAATCCGAGTCAGAATCCGAGCGTCAACTCCGGTCCCGATCGAGGGCATTCCCACGCCTCGGATCGGGTCATCCAGCCCGGCGACATCATCCAGATCGACTTCGGCATCAAGGTCTACGGCGTCTGGGTCACCGACATCCAGCGGTTTGCCTATGTCCTGCGGCCGGGCGAGTCGGCGCCGCCGGCCGAGGTGGCCCGCCAGTGGGATGCGGCCCTCCGCGGCGGCGCGGCCGCGTTCGGTGCCATGCGACCCGGCGCCACCGGCGCCGCCGTCGACTCGGCCCAGCGCCTCGTGATGAACGCGGCGCGGTCCGCCAGCGTGCCGTGGGGGACGGGCCACGGAGTGGGCTACTGGGCCCACGATGTCGGCCCCGGGCTGAGCCGTCGCGAGACCCGGACGCTCGAACCCGGTCAGGTGTTCGCGTTCGACAGCTTCTACGCCTGGACCCTGCCGGGTGGCGACGGCACCTGGGGCAATGGCAGCAAGACGATCTCGGTCGAGGAAATGGCCGTGGTCACCCCGACCGGCGCCGAGTATCTCTCGGAGCCGCAGCGGCAGCTCATTCTGATCCGGTCCCGATGACCACGCCAGGAGCCCGATGACCGACGCTCAACCGGCCGCGCCGCGCCGCGAGATTCCCGTCACCCGCCGGGAGATCTTCGGCTGGGCGATGTTCGACTTCGCCAACTCCTGCTACACCACGGTCGTCATCACCGCCGTCTACAGCGCCTTCTTCGTCCGCTACATCGTGCCCGAGGGGTCCGGGGCCCGGGACTCCTACTGGTCCACCGCCAT
>JAEUJH010000586.1 GCA_016794825.1 Gemmatimonadota bacterium | reverse complement strand
GCGGTCCCTTGGCGGACCAGCGCGCGAACCCTCCGACCAGGATCAGGAAGACGAGACCGGCGACCAGCGAGGAGGAACGAGCCGAAGACGACGACATGAGAACTCGATGACGGGGAAGAGGGCGAGAAACTCGGTCAGTTGAGGCTGTTCAGGAACTCCGCGATCAACCGAGCGTACTCCGCCGGCTTGATGATGCTGACACCATGGCCAACACCGGGAAAGAGTTCGAGCGAGCCTCGCCGCGCGGCGGCGAGGAAACTGGCTTCATCGCGGCGGGCCAGCCGGTCGCGGGTGCCGTTGACCAGGAGCACCGGCGCCGCGATCCCGGCCAGCAGCGGCCGGAAGTCGATGCCGCGAAGCGAGGCCACCGCTTCGCCAAAGGCGTCCGGGCGGAGACCGTCTTCGACCATGGCCGGGCCCGCCTCGAACTCGCGGGCCACGCGGGATTCCAGAATCCGCTGGAGCCGATCCTTGGGGAAGATCCGAAACAGCGCGCTTCGGAGTCCCATGGCGATGGCCGTCAGGCCGCGGAAGTTGGCGGTGGCGCCGGCCAGAACCGCGCCGGCGAGTCGATCGCCGAGCGCCGGCGCCGCGGCCATGGCCGTATAGGATCCGAGCGAATCGCCCACCAGGACGACCTGGCTCGGCGCCAGCGATCCGACGAGCTCCTGGACGTCGGCGGCAGCCGAAGCCACCGTGTACGGTTCGTTCCGTCGGGAGCCGTGGCCCGGCAGGTCGGGCGTGAAGACCCGGTGGGTCGGCGTTATGCGCGAGACGATCGGGTCCCACATCCGTCCGTTGAGGACGGCGCCGTGCAGCAGGATCACGGCCGGCCGCTCGGCCGGTGTCCGCGGAGGGACCGTCATCCGCCGGTCCGCGGCCGGTCGAGCCGACGGCGCCAGGTCGATCGAGCGCCCCCAGCAGTGCCCCCACTCCTCACGGATTGGCGATCCGGATCGGCACCGCGTTGGACACCATGGGGTTCCTCCACCCGAACAAATAGCCGTCTGCGGTCAGCGCGCCATCGCCGTTCGGGAACTTTGGCCCGATCGCTCCGGCTTCGGCGGTGTTCCACCGCAGCCGGAGCGGGACCGGGGGTGGGACGACCGTGAAGCCCGGAACCGTTCCGATCCTGGTCTTCCCCGACGGGATGTGGACGTAGACGACGATCGAGTCGACCGATAGCCGGGGATCCGGGCACGGCCGATTCATGAACGCGGAGACCGCCACATCGACCGTTCCGCTCACCTGAGCGACGTCGGCCGGCACGTCTGTCCCCCCGCGATACAGCCCGACGATGTGAAGCTTGGATTCCGCCGACTCGATCACCGTGAATCTGGCGGTGCCGGCGAGGGGTGAACTGCCGGGCGTCGTGGCCGTCACGATCGTGGATCCCGTCCGATGGCAGACGCTTGACTGGACGAGGCCGGCCGCCGAGACGGTGGCCAGGGTCGTGTCGGCGACGCTCCACTCGACCTGCACAGTCGAGTCGTCGCCCACACGGGCCCGAAACTGGATCGATTGCCCGCCCGAGACCGTCGCCTGATCGGGTGACACGATTAGCATCGGAGGCGCTGGTGGCAGGGGGGACGGTGACTGGACAATGATCGGATCCGGGCCATCGCACCCGATGGCCAGCAGAAGTCCGAGCACCAGCATCATCCGCATCCGGCTACGATAGCGCGGGTCCGGAGCCTGGTCTGTGACCCGGATCACCTCGGAGCCTGCCTGCCCTCAGACCAGGCGAGGAAACCCGTCAGCACCATGGGCAGCGCGGCGACCACCACGCGAGCGCCGGCGGGGCATCGAGACCCTAGCCCGGCCCGGGTCAGCGGATGGATGCCGACCGCGGTCAGGCAGGCGCTGGCGATCCGGCCGGTGATGGACAGTGGCAGATCCGGCAAGAAGCATCCGGACGATGCCGATCATCGGGCTTGCTCCGCCGTCAGTCGGTCAGTCCGCGATCCGCTTCGAGAGCCGGCCGCTGGCGTAGAGCAGCCGGTAGCGCCCTCGTTCATCGGGATCGAGGAAGGTGTACGGCACCGGCCGCGAGCCGGGCGCGGCGGTGGCGGAAACCAGGGCGTTGGGCGCCAACGCCCGCATCGGGAACTGGACCGGCCGGCCGATCATGTAGGCCTCGGTGCCCGGCGCGTCCTCGGGGACCCACGCGCTCTCGACCGCGAACCCCTCGGCCGCTTCCCGCACCGTCGTCCTGGTGGTGGTTCGCCGATACACGCCGAGGAACCGCTTCGGATCGATCGGGCCGCTCGGCGCGACCGGCGGCGATTCCGCCGGCCGATTCGGCTGGTAGCGACTCCGGATCCACTCCTCGAGTTCGGGCTGGAACTGATCTCCCGCGTTCGAGTTGACGAAGGTGGCGAAAGCAAAATCCGAACCCGGCACAACCACGAGCATCGCGCGCCCGCCATTCGACCCGCCGCCGTGAGAGAGCGTGACCTGTCCGCCCGGCGTGCTGTGGAACCACCCAAGCCCGAAGCCCGTCGCGGGGCCGCTTGGGTGGTCGATGGTGCGCGTCGCCATCCGCTTCGCCGCCGCCTCACTGATGACCCGCTTCCCGTTCGGTGCGAGCCCGCCGCGGATGTGCATCTGCGCGAACAGAAGATTGTCAGCGAGGTTCGGGAGAAGCGTGGCGCCAGCCGGCGCGTAGGTCTTCGGGAGGAGGAACTTGGGCGTCGCCATGTGCTCGCCCTTCCGGGCGGCATCCGGGACGCTTCCCACCACCGCGCCGTACAGCACCCCATCCTCCGCATCGGTGAAGGTCCGGGTAGCACCGAGGGGCTTGATCACCCGTTCCTCGAGGAGCCGGTGCCAGGGCTTCCCCGAGATCACCTCCATGAGATGACCGGCGAGAATCCAACCGCCGTTGTTGTAGGAGGAGTACTTGCCGAGCGGATGGAGCTGGCCGAGCTGGCCCATCGCCTCCACCATCAGCCGGTGCGAGGCCGGTCCCTCGCCGAAGTCGCGGATGAAGTCGCCGGAGTCGATCCCGCTCGAGTGATTCAGCAGGTGCTTGGTGGTAAGCCGCCGGGTGACGTCGGGATCGCCGAACCTGAGGTGCGGGAGATACTCGATCAGCGGGCGGTCGAGATCGATCTTCCCCTCGTCGACGAAGGTCATCACCAGGGTGCAGCTCCACACCTTGGTGATCGAGCCGGTGAGGAAGCCTAGCTCGGGCGTCATCGGCTGACGGGTGTTGAGGTTGGCGAGGCCCGCGCCGGCTGTGATCACCTTGCCGTCGCGATACACGCCCGCGAGCGCCCCCGGCATCCGATGCTTCCGCACCAGCTCGACGAGGCCCCGTTCGAGCTCCGGGTCCGATCGGCCGCGGTCCTCGCCGCGCCAGCTCTGGCGGCCAAGCTGGAATCCAGCCGTTGCCAGGAGACCGAGCCTCAATGCATCCCGTCGGGGCAGGGATTTCGTCATGGGAGCTCCTTCCCGGCAAAGCCGGATTACGTCGTCTATCGACCCACGGTGGGGCCAATGAAACTGTCGTTAATCAGAACGATGGCCTGGCGCGTGGCAAGAGCGATTCCGGAAACGCCCACGCGAGCCATCGCGACGGCGCCGAGACCGAGGGGTTGCTCGCTGCGGCGGATCAACTCGCCGGAGAGGTAGTGGTATGTGCTGAGAGTCGTGCCGCGATAGTAATGGACTCGGCCGCGGGCGGCGTCCGGGGCGAAGAGACCCGAGTCCGGCACGGCCCCGATCCGCTGCAACCGGCGGGCATCGGCCAGCCCTCCGTTGCTGAAATACAGGTAGCCGCCATCGAACATCATCTCCATCTCCGAGCCGTCGAACCCACTCGCGCGAACGATCTCCTCGGTGACGCCGCGCCCGCTCACCCGCAGCCGCCGGAGACCGGACTCTCCGTCGTTCCCGAAGCCGTACAGTTCTTCCGCGTTGTTGCCGCGAGTGATCCGATTGCTCCCGGTATGCCCCTGGCTCCGGAGCGGTCGAGCGATGCCGTCATCGAAAATCGCGACGCCGTGATGGCGAGGGATCAAGGGCACCTGGAGGGAGACGGCGATCGCGCTCGGGTTTCCCTCGAGTACGACGATTCGCTCGGCGAGGATCGGACCTGGGGTGATCGAGCCGAGGCGGATCTCCAGGTCGCGGATTCCCGTGGCAAGGTCGATGCGCCAGATCGAGCCGGTCTCCGTCACGCCGACGTACAGGTATCTGGCGTCGTCGGACAGGGCGAGGACCCTCGGGTTTCCAGGAACCGCGATCGTCCCAACGACGGTGGCGGTCGTCGGATCCACGATCGCGATCGAATTGGGATTACGGGACGCGTTGGCGCCAACGGCGGCGTACAGTCGATTACGGAGCGGATCCGCGATCAGCGCCGACGCGCCCTGATTCACCACCATCACCCCCGCGGGCACCGGGGTCTGCGGGAGGACCGGCACGACGAGGGGAGCCGAAGTTCGTGGCCCGATGGCCGACCGCACCGTGATGGCACCTGACCCGGCGGACGCGACCAGCTCCGCGGCAAGAGTGGCCGTGATCGAGGTGCTGGATCCAACGGCTCGCGGAAGAGGGACGCCGTTCCATCGGACCTGGTCGCTGGGAGCGAAGTTGGCGCCTGTCACGGTGAGTGCTACCGTCGGTGATCCCGCCGTGATCGTCGAGGGTATCACCGCCGCGATCCGCGGTGGGGCTTCGATTCGACGAACCGGCATCGCGGGTGACGGTCCCCAGCTCGGACTCCGGTTGACCACGGTGACGCTCAACGGGGATGTCCCAGTCAAGTCGTCCGGGCCAACGACGACCCGGAGCGTTTTGGGCGCGATCGAAACGGCCGGCAGGGGCCGGCCGTTGATCATCACGGTCGCGGGGGGGACGAACGCCGTTCCATCGATGGTCAGGACACCTGGGTTGGCGTCGGCTTCGATCGAGTCCGGCGTGATCGCCGTGATGATGGGGGTCGGATACCGGACTGCGATCGATGCCGGGTTGGACCTCCCGCCCCCAGGGCCGGGATTCAAGACCTCGACCTGGACCGGTCGCGGTGAGATCAGCGCGAAATCGGACAGGATGAACCGGATCGTCGAGTCGTTGACGAACGGCGGAGCGGATCCTTGTCCGAGCAGGGAGCTGACGCCGGTGACCTCGAGGGTCGACTCGATGACGAACGGACCGCCCTGGATCTCGACCATCATCGGCGGACCTCCCACCACGGCGGTGTCCGGGATGATTCGGGTGATCTGCGGCTTGGGGAAGACGACCTGAATCGTGACCCGTGCGGCCGGCCGCCCATTCGGCGATGGGTTCACCACTTCCAGGATCGCCTCTCCTGGTTCGGTGAGCAGGGAGTCGCCCAGCGAAACGTCGAGACGGGTGGATGACACGAACCGGGTTGTCAGGTCGACCCGCCGCACCGCAAGAATTCCCTTGATCCACTGGACCTGGGCATCCGGTTCGAAGTTCGAGCCCCGGAGCACGATCGTGGTCGTCTTCGATCGAATGAGGAGAATGGCGGGCTCGGCCGACGAGAGCACCGGCGTCGGAACGGTTGGTGGCTCTAAGGTGCAGGCCGCCATCGCGACAACCAACCCGACCCGCGCGAACGCGGAGACACGCATCACGAAATTCGCCCGTGAGGTATTCGCGCGACCATTCCTGACGGTACTCATGCCAAGACTTCGCGTCGCGACAGCGCGAAACCAATGCCTGAGAGGATGAGCAGGATGGTGCCGGTGATCCACGCCGGCCAGCAGCGCGAACTTCCGAATCCCATACAGGAAGACGAATGCTGCCCAGTCGCCCCACCCCGATAGATCGTCCGCACCTCGCGTTGCGCGTCCGCGACCTCCCGATCCGCTCACGGCACCAGCTTCTCGAGCGGGACCTTGGCGGGGATCCGCTGATTGCCCTTGGCGCCGACCAGCGCGCGCGCGGCGGCCTGCTCGCCCCAGAACCACACGGCGCCGTCCTTCGTGCGCGCGAAGGCAAAGTTCCCGCCGAGCCAGTAGGACTCGACGTCGGGAAGCCTGATCGGGGTCGGCTCGAGCTGGAACCGCCCCGAGATCCCGGCGCCCAGCTGACCCCAGTCGCTGTTGCCCCAGCCGACGAGGGTGCCGTTCCGCCGCCGGACGATGAACTGCCGGCCGGCGGTCCCGGCCTTCACTTCCACGGCGTCGGTGATGG
>JAEUJH010000566.1 GCA_016794825.1 Gemmatimonadota bacterium | reverse complement strand
GCCGTATAGAGGCCGGTGCTCGAGATCGTCCCGCCAGTGGCGGCCCACGTGACGCCGGCGCTCGACTGGAGCCCGTTGCTCAAGGTGGCGCTGGCGCTGAACTGCTGGGTGGCGCCGGTGTTGACGATGGCGGAGGTCGGGGTGACGCTGATGGCCGTGGTCGTCGGCGCCGTGACCGTCACGGCGCTGGTGTCCGCCTTGCCCGAGCTGTGGGCCGCGATGACCCGGAACGCCCCGGTCGACGCGCCGGCGGTATAGAGACCGGCCGAGGTGATGGTTCCGCCCGTCGCCGACCAGGTCACCGGCGGGACGGCGGTCGAGCCGTCACTCCATTGGGCCGAGACGGCGAACTGCTTGGTGGTGCCCGAGGGAACCGACGCGGACGCGGGGGTCAAGGAGACGCTGACCAGCGACGGGGCTCCCCCGGTGATGGTCACGACCGAGGTGTCCGCGGGGCCGCCCCCCGGAACCTGCCCGATGACCCGATAGGTTCCCGCCGTGGAACCGGCGGTGTAGCTGCCGGTGCTGTTGATGGTGCCGCCCGTGGCGCTCCAGTTGACCGACACCGAGCGCACGTTGCCGAGGACATCGAGACCCGAAGCCTGGAACCGGACCGACCCGCCAGGGGCCAGCGTCGCGGCAACCGGCGTCACCGACACCGACGCGATGGCCGGCGCCTGGATCGTGACCTGAACCGTGTCGGCCCGCTTGCCACCGACCACCTTGCCGATGACCCGGAAGTTGCCGGCCACCGACCCGGCCACATAGCGGCCGAGGCTCGAGATCGAACCACCGGTGGCCGTCCACGCGATGGCCGGGCTCGACTGCGAGCCGTCATCCCAGGTGATCACCCCCGAAAAGGTGACCGACTGTCCGGGAGTCAGGGAAACGGGAGACGGAGAGATATCGAAGGCGGTGGAGGTTTCGCGGCGGGTGACCTTGATCCGGGCGAGGCCGATGGTCTGATCCCGCCGGGCCCGGGCGACGATGTCGTAGTCGCCGGCCGGCGTATCCGCGACATAGACACCAGCGGTATCGATCAACCCGCCGGTGGTGCTCCAGTCCACCTTTTCCGACTGCACGGACCCGTCGTCGTAGTAGCCGACGGCGGTGAACTCCTGGGTGTCGCCTTCAGTAATGGAGACCGGGGCGGGGTCGACCAGCACGGCCACGAGCCGCTTGGGCCGCCGCTCGACCGCCACCGACACCGAGTCGGCGATCTCGGGCCGCGCCGTGACGACGGCCGTCACCGAATAGGTCCCGGCGTCGTCGGCGACGAAATAGCCATCGCCGTTGATCGAGCCGCCGGACGCGCGCCAGGTCACTTCGACCGGAATGCTGTCTCCGGCCGTCGACCGACCGTATGCCCGAAACTGCGCCAGTTCTTCCGTGATCAGATTGGCGGCCGGCGGGGTCACCACCACTCGGGCCAGGATCGACGGATTCTTGGGCAGTTGGGGATCAAGGAACTCACGCTTGTCGCCCTGACTGCAGGCCGCCACCGAAGTGGCAAGGATCAGGGTCGCGTAGCGGGACAAAGTTCTCATCGGGTGCCTCTCACGTGCGTTGTGCAATTCCGAAAACCTCTGTCTGTCGGAATCCTGCCGGAGACGTTTGAGGCAAGAAGCAGGCACACAAATAGACCTGATTCTTTACAGCGGAACCCCATTTGAGGGGCCTACTCGTAACACATTGTTCTGTTGCGTGATACACGAAAATGCCAGATTCGGGGGGTCGTTCGGACTGTCCGCGTTGTTGGCGGTGTCAAGAATGTTAGTGCCAATCGACTCATCCTCCGATCCGGTACCCGAAACGCGTGTCGCAACCTGGCAACAGTTGCACAACGCTATGTCAAATCACCGTTTGCTAGACCTCAAGGCATGGGATGTGCAAAAGTGCCACACCATCGACCTGTCCGAACTGGTTCTTGGACGCTACAGCAATTGGGCACCGAGGCCATTTGGACCGCTTGCAACCTGCCGAGGGCGAGGAGCCGTCCCGGTCGAACGGAAACTGCACCTTGGACCCCGTAACATTAGGTTTGCAGCCGCGATGACACTTCCAGCATTCGAGCCGGTTCCCGGCCTCGCCTTTCATCACATCGGGGTCGCGTGCCGCAGCCTCGACACGGAGGAACGGCACTACCAGTCCCTCGGCTACCGCCGCGAAGGGGCCGACTTTACCGACCCCATCCAGGGAATTCAGGGTCGGTTCCTGGCCGGCGGCGGACCACGCCTCGAGCTCCTGGTTGAAACCCCAG
Source organism: Gemmatimonadota bacterium (assembly GCA_016794825.1). Classification (GTDB taxonomy): domain Bacteria; phylum Gemmatimonadota; class Gemmatimonadetes; order Gemmatimonadales; family GWC2-71-9; genus SHZU01. The sequence goes on along the minus strand of JAEUJH010000566.1, from coordinate 389 downwards.
GCAAGTCCGTGCTGACCCCCTGGCTCAAAAAGGGGATCCGGCTCTACCACCTGGCCTGGGAAGCCGCCGATCTCGACCAGGCCAGCCGCCAGTTCGTGGAGCAGCGGGCCCGGGTCGTGGTTCCCCCGGTCCCGGCGGTCGCCTTCGAGGGCCGATCGATCACGTTCCTGATGCTCCCGAACCTCCAGTTGATCGAGCTCATCCAAGCGAGACGCCCCGCCTGATCAGCCGTCACCGCTGGCATGCTTCTTACACCGGGACTGGGTTTGGATTGGCGGGGCCAGACCGGCCCCACGCAGAACCCAAAATAAAAGCGCTGTAATGACTTACGGTAGAGATACGCGGATGGACGACCGGCTGATCGAGGCCCTGCGCGACGCCGACCCGGC
>JAEUJH010000563.1 GCA_016794825.1 Gemmatimonadota bacterium | reverse complement strand
GTCGATGCCTCAGGTGCGGGCCATCGCCACCGAGAAACTTCGGGCCCTGGCGGCTCGTCCGCTCCCGAGTGGCGCGGGCTCGGCGGACAATCGGGCCGCCCGAGCCCTGATCGCGGCCGACATCCGCCGGTTCATGGAACGCCCCTACGATCCGACCAAGGTCAGTCGCGCGCCGGACGCGCCTCCCGGCAGCCCCATCGGCGTCCCGCCGATGGGCGACGATCATCCCTGACACGAGAGGATTCCACATGAAGCGCCTCGTCGCCCTGTTGGTCCCCGCGCTGTTTTCCGCCGTGCCCGCGGCCTCGCTGTCGGCGCAGGCGGCGGCCCCCGCCGCCAAGGCGGAGGACGTCGCGTCGGTCGACGCCGTCATCAAGACGCTCTACGACGTGATTTCCGGCCCGGCCGGCCAGAAGCGCGACTGGAACCGGTTCCGGTCGATCTTCGCGCCCGGCGCCCGCCTGATCCCGACGGGCCGTGATGCGGCCGGCAAGGCGAGAATCGCCGCCGTGTGGTCGCCGGACGAGTATGCCAACACCGTGGGCAGCCGCCTCGAGGAGGGAGGGTTCTTCGAAACCGAGATCGGGCGGACCATGGAGCAGTACGGGAACATCGTGCAGGTGTTCAGCGCGTACGACTCGAAGCGGACCGCGGCCGATCCGAAGCCGTTTGCCCGGGGGATCAACAGCATCCAGCTCTTCAATGACGGGACCCGGTGGTGGATCGTCTCGATCTTCTGGGAAGGCGAGACGCCGTCCAACCCGATCCCCGCCAAGTACCTGCACGCCGGGAAACACTGAGATGCGGATTCGCGCCCGGGTCGGAGCGGCCCTCGGAACGGTACTCGTGCTCGGGGGAAGTCTGCCGCCGGCCCCGCCGGCGGCCCTCTGCGGCCCGGCCACCGAGCCGCTTCGACCCAGCGCCGATCTCTACTGCCTCGACCTCGTCCTCCGGCCCGACGTACCGACCGGCCGGGGCACGGTCGAACTGGGGCGGGCCCGGTCGCCGTTCGATGTCGCCGTCACGGCCGAGGGCAACCAGCGCTACGACGGGACCCTGGTCCTCGACAGCCTGCCGCCGCCGGAGAGCCTGGGCGCCTACACCGCCTACGTGGCCTGGGTGGCACCTCCCAATCTCGATCCGATGATCAAGCTCGGCGTCGTGCGGAACGGGCGGAATCCGCTGGGTGAGATCCGGTTCGACAAGTTCCTGGTGTTCGTCACGGCCGAGCGGAGCGGGGCAGTGGCGGAGCGAACGGGGCGCCTGGTCCTGCGGGGCATGTCGCCCAGCATCCGGATGCAACAGCATTCGATGCTCATCATGACCCGCACGGTCGACTCGATCAACCACGCGGGGATGGACCATAGCGGGCACAAGATGGCGGCTCCCGAGGGCGCCCCCGCCGCGTGGTTCATGCCGCCCTCCCGGCCCGGTGTCCCGATGATGCCGATGCCCGGGGTCGACGAACTCGTTCCGCCGGTAGAGCCATACCTGCCGGGGCGGGGGATCGACGCCCGGAGCCTTCCGGAGGCCAAGCCCCGCACCGTGGTCCGCCTCCGGGGCGGCGACACGCTCGACCTAACCGCCTCGTTGGTTCGGCGGACCATCAACGGCCGAACCCTGGTGATGTTCGCCTACAACGGCCAGTATCCGGGGCCGCTCATTCGAGTGGACGAAGGCGTGACCGCGGTGGTGCGGTTCCGGAACGCGATCGACCAGCCGACGGCAGTCCACTGGCACGGGATCCGGCTCGAGAACCGGAGCGACGGTGTTCCTGGCGTCACCCAGGATCCGGTCGAGCCTGGTTCGGAGTTCCTCTATCGGATCCATTTCCGCGATGCGGGGATCTACTGGTACCACCCCCACCTCCGGGAGGACATCCAGCAGGACCTCGGCCTCTACGGCAACATCCTGGTCCGCCCGAAGCGCCCCGACGCGTTCGGCCCGGCCCACCGCGAAGAAACCCTGATGCTCGACGACATCGTACTCGGCGAGCCGGGTCTGCTGCCGTTCGGCCGGGAACACGCCACCCACAGTCTGATGGGCCGGTTCGGCAACGTGTTCCTGATCAACGGCGAACCGAGCTACCAGCTCGACGTCAAACCGCGGGAAATCGTCCGCTTCTACGTCACCAACGTCTCGAATACGCGGACGTTCAACCTGACGTTCCCCGGCGCGACCCTGAAGCTGGTGGGCGCCGACGTCGGCCGGTACGAGCAGGAAGAGTGGACCGACAACGTCCCGATCGCGCCGGCCCAGCGTTACATCGTCGACGTCCGGTTCCCGACCGCGGGGAAGTTCGCGGTGATGAACCAGGTCCAGGCCATCGACCACAACGTCGGCAACTTCTTCCCGGAGTTCGACACCCTGGGCACCGTCACCGCCGCGGGGCCCCCGATCGAGCCTGACTTCGAAACCGACTACCGACGGCTCCGGACCAACCGGGACGTGGTGACGGAGGTGGCGAAGTACCGCGCCTGGATCGACCGCGCGCCCGACAAGCGGCTCCTGCTGACACTCCAGCTCGGCGAGCTGCCGTTCGGCGTCATGCAGATGCTCCGGAAGGACGTGATGTACTCCCATCCGGTGGAGTGGAGCGGCACCATGCCGATGATGGACTGGCTGCCGACGGCCCGGGACACCCGCTGGGTCCTGCGCGACCCCGCCACCGGCCTCGAGAACATGGCCGTCAAGTGGACCTTCAAGGTCGGCGATCTGGTGAAGATCCGGATCGGCAACGACCGGACCTCGCTCCATCCGATGTCCCATCCGATCCACATGCACGGCCAGCGGTTCCTGGTGCTGGCGCATAACGACGTGCCCAGCCCCAATCTGGTGTGGAAGGACACGGTACTGGTCCCGGTCGGCGGCACGGTGGACCTTCTGGTCGAGATGACCAACCCCGGCAAATGGATGATGCATTGCCACATTGCCGAGCACCTCGAAACCGGGATGATGGGAGTCTTCGAGGTCCACTGATGTTGCAGAACGAAACCGAAGGCACGCTTCCCGCGTAGAGGGGAGTCTCTCGCGCCCCCCGACCCCATGCTCGCAATTTCGCTGCTGCTCCTGTCCAGTTCGCTTCAGGATACCGTCCGGGTCCCCGCCGACGCGTACGCCGACCCGCGGACGGCCCAGCTGGTTACCAGCGCCCGTGCCGCCCGGGAGCGGAACGAGCGACTGGTCACGGCTTACTCCGCCAAGGTGACTCAGCGGCTCGGCGTCGGGATCCGGGCGGTGTCGCGCGACCGGATGCTGTTCCGCCAGGAGCTGGCCGCCGAAATCAGCTGGAAGCGCGACGCGCCGAGCCGGATCAAGGTGCTGGGCGCCCGGGAGGCGATTCCGGTGGTCAAGCGGGCCGACGAGGTCCCGGTCGATCTGGACGCGACGGTCCGGTGGCTGGTGGTCAACCCGGCCGAGGATTACCTGCGAGTAGTCGGGATGGATGACGACGACGACGGATTCGTCTACCCGCTCCGCGACGGCGGCGAACGCGACTACAAGTTTGCCGCGGGCGACTCGACCATCATCTCCCTGCCGACGGGCAAGCGGATTCGACTCGTCGAACTCAAGGTGATTCCCCGGCGGTCGGACTGGCGGCTGATGTCCGGCTCGCTCTGGTTCGACGCCGACACCCATGGCCTGGTCCGGGCGGTGTTCCGGCCGGCCCGACCCTTCGAGTTCCAGCGCGACGCCGACGAGGACGACCGGAAGGACACTCCCGGGTGGGTCAATCCGATCGGCGAGGTCAAGTTCGTCACCCTCGAGTACGGGCTCTACGAGAACCGCTGGTGGATGCTCCGCTACGCGGCCATCGAGGCCAAGGGCTCGATGGGGTCGTGGTTCGGGATGCCGATCCTGATGGAGCGGGTCTACTCCGACTACGAAGTCGAGGGCGGCACGCCACCCGATCCGACCAGCACCTTCCGGCCGGCGGGGACGACCCGTCGCCACGATCGGGCGGAGGACGGCACGCCGCTGGACTCGGTGCGCCGGAAGGCGGTGGCCGACAGCATCCGGAAGGCCATCGACGAGTGCATCGAGCAAGCCACCTCGGACGACTCGATGCGGACCCGCGAGAGCCGGCGCACGGTCCGGGTACGGATCGGTCGTTGTACTCGACGGCAGTCGGACGATTCGGTACTGGCGGTCGACGTGCCGGACGACACGCTGAGCCTCCTGTCGAGTCCCGAACTGGGCGAGCCCATCCTCAAGATGGGTGACATGATCACGGAAGCCGAACTGAAGGGAATGGCCGATTTCATCGGGCGGCTGCCGGGGCGGCCGTGGGCCACCCGGGTCGAACTGCCTCGCGGCGTGGGGTCGGTGCTCGAGCGGGCCCGGTACAACCGGGTGGAGGCGCTGTCGCTGGGCGCCCGGGGCAAGGCCGACTTCGGGAAACTCTCCCTGGTGGGCGACGCGCGAATCGGTGTTGCCGATGGCTGGCTCAACCTCGAAGGGGGCGTCCACACCACCTGGGGTGGGGGGCCGCTCCGGCTGAACGGGTATCGCCGCCTGGCGGCCGCCAACCCTGACACCCGGCCGTTCGGGGTGGTGAACAGCTTCTTCGGGCTGATGGCCCACCGCGACGACGGCCAGTACTTCCGGGCCACGGGGGCCGAGTTGGTCCGGTCGTCGGAGTCCGGGCGGTTCACGATCCGCGCCTACGGAGAGCGCCAGAGCGTGGCCCGAGTGGAAACCGACTTCTCGATCCCGCACCTGCTGGGGAGCAGCGCCGAGTTCCGCCCCAACATCGTCGCCAATCGAGCCGATCAGTTCGGCCTGGCCGTCGACTGGCGGGGCGAAGCCCCGCTGTCCCGTTCGTTCAGCCTCGGGCTCGAGACGGCGGTCGAAGCGGCCGTGGGCGACTTCGAGTTCCAGCGGGGCGCGGTGACGTTGCGCGGCCTGGTGACGCCGACCGGCCCGCTGGCCGCCGGAATCACGGTGTCGGCCGGGACCTCGGCGGGCACCGTCCCGGTCCAGAGTCGGTTCTTCCTCGGCGGCCCCGCCACGCTGCGGGGCTACGATGGCGGGGCGATTTCCGGCGACGCGTTCTGGAGCGGGCGGCTCGAGGTGGCCAACAGCTTCCCCGCGGCACGGATCTCCGTGTTCAGCGACGTCGGGTGGGCCGGGCCGCGCGACGCGTTTGCCAGCGGCAAGCCGCTCATCGGCGGAGGCGTTGGCGGCAGCTTCCTCGACGGCCTGGTCCGCCTCGACCTCTCGCGCCGATTCCGGGGCGACAAGGGGTGGCGGTTCGACCTCTACTTCGACGGGGT
>JAEUJH010000541.1 GCA_016794825.1 Gemmatimonadota bacterium | reverse complement strand
TACTGGCCGCCCGCCCGGGGCATCCGCTGCCCCAGCTCCGCGAAGATCAGCGCGCCCGCGATCGCGACGACGGCACCGAGTCCCCAGACGGCCAGCACCAGCGGGCCGGTGCCGACCCGCTGCGCCACGATCGGCGGATTGAGGAAGATCCCCGATCCGATGATCCCGCCGATGACCGCCATGGTGCCACTGAAGACACCGAGGCGGCGGGCATACTGGGTCACGGCGTCGTGGCCGAGGTGGCCCACGGCTCGGTGGGCCGGACGATCTCGTAGTTCTCGGGCGGCACCGCCCCCATCAGGTGCTGCACGAAGTAATCCCACCGCCGCCGGATGACGTACGGCTCGTTCAGGCCGTGGGCCCGGTTCGGGAGAATCAGGAAATCGAAGCTCTTGTTGGCCTTGATCAAGGCGTCGGCCACCTGGATCGTCATGGCGGGGTGGACGTTGTCGTCCATGTCACCGGTCATCAGGTAGAGCTTGCCCTTGAGGTTCTTCGCGTAGGTTCCGTTGGCGGACGCCTCGTAGTTGTCGGTCTTCCGCAGCGTGTCGCGCCGCATCAGCCCCTGATACTTCTCGGCCCAGTAGATGTTGTAGCTCCGGTTGTCGTGGTTGCCGCTGGTCGACACCGCCACCTTGAAGAAGTCGGGATACCGGAACATGGCGTCGGCCGAGGCAAAGCCGCCGCCCGAATGCCCGAAGATGCCGACCCGATCGAGGTCGAGGAACCGATGCCGGCCGCCCAGTTCCTTGATGGCGGCGACGTGATCGGGCAGCCCGTTGTCGATGAAGTTGGCGTAGTAATTGTCGTGGAACGCCTTCGAGCGGAGCGGCGTGCCGAGGTGGTCGAGCTGGATCACCACGAAGCCGAGCTGCGCCAGGGCAAACGCCTCGCCACCTGACTTGAAGCTCCAGCCGCCGACGCTCCCGATCTGCGGTCCCGGATAGATGTTGTCGATGACCGGATACCGCTTCGTGGTGTCGAGCCCGGGCGGCAGGTAGATGACCCCGTGGAGGTCCGTGATCCCGTCCCGCGCCTTGACCGTAAAGACCCGACCGGGCTGCCAGCCGACCTCCCTGAGTCGCGACACGTCGGCTTCCTCGAGCTTCCGGATGACCCGGCCGTCGAGGGCCGACCGGAGCACGCTGACCGGCGGGGCCTCGATCCGCGAGTAGGAGTCGACGAAGTACTTGCCGCTCGGCGAGAACTCGACGTCGTGGTGGGCATCTTCCGGCGTCAGCTGGATCAACCCGGTGCCATCGTAGTTGACGCGGTAGAGCTTGGCGTAGTACCAGAACTGACCGGCTTCCCGACCCCGCGCGGTGAAGTACACCTGCCGGGCGGCCTCGTCGACGTACTTGATGGCGCTCGCGAACCAGGGGCCCTCGGTCAGTCGGTTCTTGACCCTTCCGTCGGGTCCGTACCGGTAGAAGTGAGCCCAGCCGTCCCGTTCCGACCACCAGAAGACGTCCTGGCCGTCCTTGCTGGCGTACCAGGAGAGCGGTTCCGTCGGCGGCGACCACTCGACGTACGTCTTCTGACTGTCGGCGGCAACCGTCGTGGCGGCGCCGGTGCTCGCGTCGACCACCGAGAGCGTGGCCCGCTTGGACCCGCGGGTCAGCGAGGTCAGGTAGACCCGGTCGCTGGCTTCACTCCAGGTCGAGTCGACCGACGAGCCGGCGATGGTCAGCATCACCGGCTGCGGATCGAGGCGGACCTCGCGGTTGGCCTTGGTGGCGACGTCGATCAGGTGGACCGTGGGCACCGGCACGACGCTGTCCCCGGGAAGGGCGTAGGGCTGACTGTAGTGCTTCGGGCGCTGGGAGGTCGAGGCGAGGTAGTGCATGTGCTCGACTTTCCGCTCGTCCTGGCGCCAGACCACGAGCTTCTTCGAGTCGGGCGACCATCGGAGCTGGGGCCGACGGGGCTGCGGCCGGACCAGCTCATTGGGACGCGGCATGGTGAGGCCATACCCCCAGTACTCGACGCCGTCGGTGGTGAGCTGGGTCGAGTCCTTCCCGCCGCGAGGCCGGATCCAGACGTTGTGCCGGTGGATGAACGCCTCGGTCTTCTTGTCCGGCGACAGCACGAACGGCACCTCGCTCGGCAGGGTGTCGCTCACCGCGCAGCGGTAGCCGGCCAAATCGCACACGAACCGCTTCCGATTGGCGGTGAATTCGATTTCCCGTTCGTTCTGGCCGTCGTTGCCGAACTTGAACGAGGTGAACGGCAACCGGGCCGGATCGTACGCCGTGTCGCGCGCCACGCTCATGGCCGCCGCCAGCCGGGCGTTGTCGAACAGGAGGCCACGAGTGTTGCGAACCGGATCGACCACCACCCACTCGGCTCCGGTGGCCGTCTTGTTCCGATACCAGAAGCGATTGCCGTCGGGGTACCACTGGGGCCGGACCGAGTCGCCGGAAATCTGCCGGGCGGTGTGCCAGGGAAGGAGTCGTTCGGCGCGTCGATAATCGACCTGGGCGACGGCGGCGGTGGCGGAGAACGTGACGAGAGCGGCGGCAACGAAGCCGGGGCGATTCATGACCGGGGACCTCCAGGAGTCGAACGAGCGACGGGACGGCCCAAACTTGGCGCCAAAC
>JAEUJH010000517.1 GCA_016794825.1 Gemmatimonadota bacterium | reverse complement strand
GTCACGGCGCGGCCCAACGGCGTCGGCTCCGAACCGGCGAGCGCGGCTCCCAGGGAAGCCTGGGCGCCGAGCACGATCCCGATCAGGAGCCAGACCGCGGCCACCCCCGCCGCCACCCGAATCCGGGTGCCGGTGCGCGGGTCGGCCGACGGCGCTGCCGTGGCGGTCATCAGAGCGACGAACTCCGGGTCAGCGAGACCCCAGAGTATACGTCAGCTTGACGAGCAGCGCCCGCGCCAGCGACCGCGGCGACATCAGCCCGGCGGGATCGAGCGACCGCTCGGTGTCGAGCCCTTCGTTGTACACCAGCCACAGATCGGTCCCCTCCGCAAAGGCGTAGCGCAACCGGACGTTGAGGTCGAGCCGATCGGTGGTCGAGTTGTACTGCACGAACGCGTTGCCGGAGGTCCGCGCGTCGCCCGCCACCCGGACCCGCAGCCGGGCGACATGGATGTTGGCCTTCTGGTTTCGGGTCGGGAACCGCAGCAGGCTGGCCTGGTATTCGCCCCCCAGCTCGAGATGGCGGGAGACGTTCCAGGTCGGGTAGACCAGGACCTGGGCCCGGGTCCCGTCGAAGTAGCTGCCGGCCCGCGCGTCGATGCTGGTCCGGAGCCGGGCGCCGGTCGGCATCGTGAGCACCAACTGGAGATCGGCAAAGGTGTACTTCCCGGCCGGAATGTCGGCGGTTCCACCGAGCCGGAACGGCGTCGCCACGTTCTCGTGAAAGACCTTCGGCTCGATCCAACCGCCACCGCCCGCCTTGGTATCCCACTGGACCCAGACCGCGTACTGGGCGGACTCGAGCGCCCCGTCGCCGTTGCGGAAGGTGTTGAAGGCGATCGCGCCCGGATAGACCCGCCGGAAGAACGAATGCCGGTCGGTGAAGATGAAGTAGTTGGCCGCGAAGTTGGCGGTCGTAAAGTCGCGCCGCGGCTGGAACGCCAGCTCCGGTCGATAGGCGTTGCCCGATCGGGCCAGCGTGGCGTTGTACTGGAGACCCCGACCCGTGCGGCGCTCCCACCGGAGGTCGAATTGACTCCGATCGATCAACGAAATCGAGCCGACCTCCTCGTTGTCGGCGCTGGCGGCCCATTTGAGGGTGAGGTAGTTGTCGCCGCGGACCCGGAACGAGCCGTCGGCGCCGAGGCCGACATTGCGCCGATCGCCGCCGAAGTACGACGTCACCATCACCCCCGCCGTCGAGTACGGATTGAAGACCGGGCGACGGAACCGGACGACGTCGAAGTGCTCGCCGGGTTGCTGGTTCTGCGCCTGGGTCTGCATGGCCAGCATCCCGACGTCCCACTGACCGATCCGGCCCACCAGGCGGCCACCGCCGAGGATCCGGACCGGGGTAAAGTCGGCCGCGAGCCCGATCCGTCGGGAGTTGAACAGGCGGGTGCCGCCCGCTCCGGAAAAGTCGAAGATCCCGCTTCCCTCCTGGAACAGCCGCCGCCGCTCGGGGTAGAACAGCGGGAAGCGATCGAGGTTGACCTGCTGATCGTCGGCCTCGACCTGGGCAAAGTCGGTGTTGGCCGTGAGGTCGAGGGTGAGTTGGCTCGA
>JAEUJH010000492.1 GCA_016794825.1 Gemmatimonadota bacterium | reverse complement strand
TGTCCGGCCGAGATGTCGGCGATGCTGATGCCGACCTTGGCCCGCGCCTCCGGGGTGCCGGTCAGGCTCACGACCCCGGCCTCGGCCTGGATCAGCATGTCGTACGCCTTCTTGTCGCGATAGGGCCCGTCCGGCCCGTAGCCCGAAATCCCGACCCAGATCAGCCCCGGGGCCGCCGCCGCGCAGGCCTCGTAACCGAGGCCGAGGCGTTCGATCGCTCCGGGGGCGAGGTTGTGGACGAAGATGTCCGCCCGGTGGACCAGCCGCTCCAGAGCCGTCCGCCCCTGGTCGGTCTTGAGATCGAGGACCACGCTCTCCTTGCCCCGATTGAGCCAGGCGAAGTAGGCGGACAGGCCGTTCAGCGCCTGGTCGTAGTGCCGCGCGAAGTCGCCGTCGCCGGGGCGCTCGACCTTGATGACGCGGGCGCCGAAGTCGGCCAGCTGACGGGAGCAGTAGGGCCCGGTCACCGCCTGCTCGACGGCGACCACGGTGAGGCCCGCGAGCGGCAGGTCGGAGGGTGCGGTGGACGTCACGGAGCGGGTCCCGGTCAGAGCCTAGAAGATGTTGGTTTCGACGGCGCTGGCCCGCGCCGCAAACCGGGTGATCCGCAGCGGATCGACGTCGATGCTCGCGGCTCGGCCGTCGAGAATTTCCTCCGCCATGAGAAGCCCGGTGGCGGGGGCGTGCATCACCCCGTGGCCGCTGAAGCCGCTCGCGTCGACGTAGTTGGTGAGGTCGGGGTGCCGGCCGAGGATCGGCATGTGGTCCGGCGTGATTTCATAGAGGCCGGCCCAGCACTTCTTTTCCGCCAGCCGGGCGTCCTCGAGCAGCGGGAAGCGGCTCATCCCGGCCTCGAGCACCGTCTCGAGCCACTCCCAGTCGACGTCGATCCGCTCGCTCGAGGGCTCGTTCGGATTGGTGAGCCCGAGCAGGAGGCCGCGCCCTTCCTTGCGGATGTAGAACCCGCTCATCACGTCGAACGTGAAGGGCATCCCGTCCGGCAGGCCCGGAAACTCCTCGGTCATGTAGATGCTGCGCCGGTAGGGCAGGACCGGGATCTCGAGGCCGGCCAGGGCCCCGACCGCCCCGGCCCAGGGGCCGGCCGCGTTGACGAGCACGTCGCAGTCGAACCGGCCGATCGGGGTGTCGACCCCGGCCACCACATCGCCCTGGCGCCGGATGGCGGTGACCGGTGCCGAGGTCCGGATCGTCACGCCTAACGCGCGGGCCCGGTCGAGGTAACCCATCGCGACGCCGTAGGGGTCGCAGTAGCCGTCGAGGTGGCAGAAGGTGGCGCCGAGGACGTCGTCGGTCCGGGTGCCGGGCACCAGGCGCTCGATCTCGGCGGGGCCGAGGATTTCCGTCGGCACGCCGAGGCTCCGCTGGAGCGCCACCTGCGCCTGGTAGCGTTCCCAGGCGGCGGGGTCGGTCACCAGGAGGAGGTAGCCCACCTGGTGGAGTTCCGGGTGGCCGCCGATTTCTTCCTCGAAGTGGACCAGCCGCTCGATGCTGTACTTCGAGAGCTGGATGTTGACGGCGGTGTTGAACTGATGGCGGACCCCCGCCGCGGACCGGGCGGTGCTGCCGGTGGCGGGGCTGTTGGCTCGTTCGAGGATGGTGACGTCGCGGTGGCCCCGGAGGGCCAGGTGGCAGGCAATCGACGCGCCGACGATGCCGCCGCCGATGATGACGACCGAGGAGCCGGGCGTGTTCATGCTTCGAGACCCCGGGCTTGCCCAAGCAGGGCCGAGCGGAGACGATGGGCCAGGAACGGACCGTCCCGGGGCGGCAGGGCCTTGGGCTCGGGGTCGGCGCCGATCTTGATGACGGCCAGGAGCGGACCGGTCGAGTCGTGGAGGTCGGCCCGGAGCCGCTCGACCTCGTCGATCGTGTCGATGGTCCGCGCGTCGGCAATGCCGCAGGCCCGGGCGGCGGCGGCCAGGTCCACGCCCGAGGCCGTGTGGGTCCGTTGGTTGCCGGTTTCGCCGAACCGTTCGTTGTCGAGGACCACGATCCGCAGGTTGGCGGGCCGCTCGACCCCGATCGTGGCCAGGCTGCCGAGGCCCATCAGCATTTCGCCATCGCCGGTCACGACGACGACGGGATGCGAGGGCTGGGTCAGCGCCAGGCCGAGGCCCACCATGGCGGCGCCGCCCATGGCACCCCAGAGCGGGAAGTCGAGCGGGGCATCGCCCGCGGCGGCGACGTCATAGGCCGACGCGCCGAGACCGGTCACCACGATCAGGGAGCCGCGATCGGTCAGCAGGCGACGGACCACATCGCGGCGGGGGAGCGTTGGGCGGGGGGCGCCGTGGCTGCGGTCGGTGCCGCCATCGGGCCGGTTGGAGTCAGCCGTCATCGGGATTCGGTGGTGAATCGTTTGGCGCCCAGGAGGCGCTGGGACAGGAGGACCGCCACGCGCCGCCGGCTCTGCCACGCCAGGCTCATCGCGCCATCCACCGTCGCCGCCACGTCGGCGGCGGTATCGACTCGAAACAGGGTGACGCCGCTGGCTTCGAGGACGGCGGGCGTGCTGGAGCCCATGGGCACCTGCCACGGATTGAACTCGCCCCATTCGCCCCGCATCGTCACCAGCATGACGAGCGGCATCCGGCAGACGTGGGGCAGGGACAGCATGTTTATGCAATTCCCGACGCCGCTCGACTGGATCAGGAGCGCCGCCCGGGCGCCGCCCAGGTAGGCCCCCGCCGCGAGGGCAATGCCCTCTTCTTCGGTGGTGAGGGTGACGGTGCGGATGGCGGCGTCGGTCTGGCAGAGTTCGATCAGCCGCTGGTGGCCGGCGTCGGGCACGTGGGACACGACCGACACGCCGTGCGACCGGAAGAGTCGGTGGATCGCCTCCGCCCACGGAGTGGGATTGTCCATCGGTCAGGCCTGCAGTCCGAAGGAGACGTACTTGAGGTCGAGGAACTCGTCGATGCCCCAGTGCCCGCCTTCGCGGCCGATGCCCGACATCTTGACCCCGCCGAACGGCGCCTGCGCGGTGGACGGCACGCCGTCGTTGACACCGACAATCCCGAACTCGAGCGACTCGGCGACATGGAACGCGCGGCGGAGGTCGGCGGTCCAGAGATAGGCTGCGAGTCCGAACGGCGAGCCGTTGGCCAGCCGGATCGCTTCCGCCTCGTCGTGGAAGGTGAGGATCGGCGCCACCGGGCCGAAAGTCTCCTCGTGCATCAGCTTCATTTCGAGGCGGATGCCGGTGAGGACGGTGGGCTGGTGGTAGAGCCCGGTCAGCGCTCGTCCGCCGGTCAGTACGGTGGCGCCCAAAGCTGCGGCGTCGTCGAGATGCTCGCGAATCTTGGCCAGGCCGGCCTGATCGACCATCGGGCCGATCTGGGTGGTCGGGTCGAGCGGGTCGCCCACCTTGAGGGCGGCGACGGCCGCGGCCAGCCGCTCGGTGAACGCCGGCGCGATCGACTCCTGGACGTAGATCCGGTTGGTGCAGACGCAGGTCTGGCCGCCGTTTCGGAACTTGCAGGCCATCACTTCGCGGACCGCCTTGTCGAGCGGGGCGTCCTCGAACACCAGGTAGGGCGCGTGGCCGCCGAGTTCGAGGGCCAGGCGTTTCATGGTCCGGGCCGAGCGTTCGTAGAGGTGCACGCCGACCTGGGTGGAGCCGGTGAACGTCAGGACGCGAACTCGGAGGTCGCCGAGGAGTACGGCCGAGACGGGGCGCGGGTCGAGGGCGGTGAGGACCTGGAACACTTCGGCTGGTCCACCGGCGTCGCGCCAGAGGGTGGCGAGGGCCAGGGCGGAGAGCGGCGTCTGTTCGGCCGGTTTGACGATGACGGCGCAGCCCGCCGCTAGCGCGGGAGCGATCTTCCGGGTGACCGTGGCGATCGGGAAATTCCAGGGCGTGATCGCGTACACCACCCCGGTGGCTTGCTTGATGGCCAGCAGTCGCTTGTGCCCGAACTGGCTCTCGATCGTTTCGCCCGCGATTCGCTTGGCTTCTTCGGCGTACCATTCGACGAAGGCGGCGCCGTACTTGATCTCGCCGATCGATTCGGTAATCGGCTTGCCCATTTCCAGCGTCATCAGCTCGGCCAGGGCGGCCTCGTTGGCCACGATCAGCGCGTGCCACCGCTTCATGACGGCGGCCCGCTCGTAGGCGGTGGTTCGCTTCCAGCGCTCGAACCCACCGGCGGCCAGGTCGAGCGTCGACCGCGCTTCGGCCTCGCCGCAATCGGCCACCGAGGCGAGGGCGCGGCCGTCGATCGGGCTGGTGACGGGGAAGCGCCGCTCCGCCGCGACGCCCGCCGCGTGGATCCGGTCGAGGAAGGTCGGGTCGAGCGCGGTCATTTCCGGATCTCCGGCGTCGCTCGGGACGGGGCGTGACCCCGTTTGTAGACCAGGATGGTGCGGCGGAAGGTCATCACCACGGTGCCGTCCTGCTTGAACCCGGTCGTCTTGATTTCGACGATGCCCATGGTGGGCCGCGAGCCGGAGGCGCGGGCGTTCATGACCTCGGTTTGGGCGTAGATGGTGTCGCCCTCGAAGACGGGAGAGGGAATCCGGACGTCTTCCCAACCGAGATTGACGGCGTTCTGGGAGATGTCGGCCACGGTGAGCCCCACCACCAGCGCCAGCGTAAAGGTCGAGTTGACAAGGGGCTGGCCGAACTCGGTCTGGGCGGCGTAGTACCGGTCGAAGTGGATCGGATTGGTGTTGTTGGTCAGCAGCGTGAACCAGCTGTTGTCGGTGGCGGTGATGGTCCGGCCGAGGGGATGCTTGATGATCATCCCCACCTCGAAGTCTTCGAAACAACGTCCCGCGCTCATGGAGTCTCCCGTGCGTTGGCGGCCATCAACTCCGCTCGGCGGAGCGTGGTTTCCGCCATCCGGATGTTGGCCGCGTCGATCATCTTGCCGTTCACCGCCACGGCGCCGTGGCCGGTTTGGGTGGCCGCCCGATAGGCCGCCACGACGGCGCGAGCCCATTCGATCTCCGCCGCCGGCGGCGAGAAGGTCGCGTTGACGGGGGCCAGCTGGGCGGGGTGGATGCACTGTTTGCCGTCGAACCCCAGCGCGCGGGCCGTGGCGGTGGCCCGGGCCAGACCGGCCTCGTCCTTGAAGTTGGCGAAGGGGCCGTCGATGGCGCGGAGTCCGTTGGCCCGGGCGGCGGCCACGATCCCGTGCATCACGGCGTGCCACCGATGGCCGGGATAGGCCGCGTCATGCTCGTCCATGCCGCCGATGTCGGCGAGCGGCATCCGCATCGAGGCAGCGTAGTCGCCGGAGCCGAAGATCAGCGCCTCGAGCCGCTCCGAACTGGCGGCAATCTCGCGGACCCAGAGGAACCCGGCGGCGGTTTCGATCTGGGCCTCGATCCCGATCGGCCGCGAGAATCCCATCCGGGCCTCGATCTGTCCCAGCAGCGTGGCCACGAACCGGATGTCGTCGGGTCCCCGCGCCTTCGGCACCATGACCGCGTCCACGTGGGCGCCGGCGGCTTCGAGCACGTCGATCAGGTCGCGGTAGGCAAACGGGGTGTCGAGGCCGTTGATCCGGACCAGCCGGGTGCGGTGGCCGAACTCGAGCGTCGTCAGCGCCCGGACGACGGCGGCCCGACTGGTCTCCTTCTGGTCTGGCGCCACGGCGTCCTCGAGGTCGATACAGACCGCATCGGCCGCACTGGCCGCGGCTTTGGCGACCATGTCGGGCCGGGAAGCCGGCACGTAGAGCGTGCTGCGGCAGAGGCGTTCTGGGGGCGCGGTCATGGGGCCTCGGAACGGGTGTCGCCGGGTCGGTGTGGGATGCGGGGAATAATACTGCCAATCCGGCCGTATTCGGACGGTGGCGACGGTTCGGTTTTTCGGCCCGGGCCACGCTGTCGCCCGAGGCCGCGTAGGTCAGCGGCCAAGGGCGCATTTCGGGTGGCCGCCGGCAGCGGGCCGAGGGGTGGGCGGACCGATGCCGCGGAGGAAACCTGAACCGGGACGGGGCGGTCCCGACGAGTCCACCGCGCGACGGTCCCAGAATTCGGGCGGCCGCACCTGGAGCCGGGTCGACCTCGGACCCCGGAGCCCCTATTTGTGTAGTCCACTACACAAATAGCCCCGACTGGGCGCCGAAGGGGGCCCGTTCGCCGGGTTGCTGCCGGTTTCGGGAGCGGCCGGGTGCTTCGGCTGCGGCTGGCTCCGAAAGGGCTAGGCATTCTCCGGCCGCTGCTGATTCGGTTGGGCCGTCGCTTCTCCAACTGTCGCTGGGTCCGCAGGGGCATCGCTTCTCCAACTGCCGCTGGGTGGCATCGCTTCTCCAACTGCCGCCGGGGCCGCAGGGGCGTCGCTGCTTCCAACAAGCCGCAGGCTGCGGGATACGCGTCTCCGGCGGCGTGCCGCATGTGTGCGGGCGAGGGTGGGGCCTGGTCCCGGCGTCTCGGGGAAGGGGCCCCTGAATCGTGGGACAGGTCTATTTGTGTAGTCCACTACACAAATAGCGCACGCCGCCCCGACGGCCAGCCGTGGTCCCTCCACGGCAGGGGGCCCAGGACGGGCGGCCCGCCAACCGGCTCTCGCCAATTGCGCGGATTCGCACCGGTTGGGCGGTGTTCGGGTTACCGCTACCTCGCTGTCGGCCGGAGATTGCGGCATGACGACTCGGTTGCTGGTGGCGGCCACGGCCATGCTGGTCCACTTGGCGAGGTTCCCCACGGTGGCGTTTCGATCGGAGTCGCTGGCGGTCGACTATCGCCTCGATGGAGGGTATGTCCGCCGGCTGCTGGCGCGGCTGGGTCGAGCTGGGCTGGTCACCATCATCCGCGGGCCCATGGGTGGGACCAGGCTGGCCCGGTTGCCCTCACTCGTCACGCTGCTCGACATCGAGGCCGCGGTCCGACGGGGGCCCGCGCCCGACGCCGAACGGTTCGCCGCCTCCATTACTCGATTCGGGGTGGGGACGGGGCTGGTCGGTCAGGTGCTGGCGGAGGCGGATGGGCTGCGCGCCGCCGCGCTCCGCCAGGTCACCCTGGCCGACCTGGTCGAGCGGTCAAAACGAACGCGGCATGCCAAGTACGTGCTCTCCCACGAACGACAGAATCAGATTCGTGCTGATCGGCGCCACCTGATAGAGCCGGGTCTCCCGGAACTTCCGCTCGACGTCGTACTCGTTGGCAAAGCCGAAGCCGCCGAAGGTCTGGAGGCAGGCATTGGCCGCCTGCCATGAGGCGTCCGCCGCCAGCAGTTTGGCCAGATTGGCCTCGGCGCCGCAGGGCTGGCCCGCGTCGAAAAGGCGGGCCCCCTCGTACCGCATCAGGTCGGCGGCGCGCACGTTGGCGTAGGCCTGCGCGATCGGGAACTGGATCCCCTGATTCTGGCCGATCGGCCGGTCGAACACGACCCGCTCGGTGGCGTACTGGCGGGCCTTGTCGATGAACCAGTACCCGTCGCCCACGCACTCGGCGGCAATCAGGATCCGCTCGGCGTTCATGCCGTCGAGGATGTAGCGGAAGCCGCGGCCCTCCTCGCCGATCAGGTTGTCGGCCGGGATCTCGAAATTCTCGAAGAAGAGTTCGTTGGTCTCGTGGTTGACCATGTTCTCGATCGGCCGCACGGTCAGGCCCTTGCCGCCGCCCTCGCGGAGGTCGACCAGGAACACGGAGAGTCCTTCGGTCCGTTTGGTCACCTTTTCGAGCGGGGTGGTCCGGGCCAGCAGGATCATCAGGTCGGAGTGCTGGACCCGGGAAATCCACACCTTCTGCCCGTTCACCACGTAGCGATCGCCCCGGCGCTCGGCCAGGGTCTTGATCTTGGTCGTGTCGGTGCCCGCCGTGGGCTCGGTGACGGCAAACGACTGGAGCCGCAGGTCGCCGGCGGCAATTCCGGGCAGGTAGCGGCGCTTCTGCTCCGGAGAGCCATGCCGGAGGACCGTGCCCATCACGTACATCTGGGCGTGGCAGGCGCCCGAGTTGGCCCCGGCCCGGTTGATCTCCTCGAGGATGACGGAGGCTTCGGTGACCGACAGGCCCCCGCCGCCGTACTCCTCGGGGATCAGGGCCGCCAACCATCCGGCCCGAGTCAGCGCGGTGACGAACTCCTCGGGATAGCCCGAGACCTTCTCGACCCGCTGCCAGTAGGCGCTGTCGAAGGGGGCGCAGACGTCGCGGACGCCCTGGCGGATCTCGGCGTGGTCGCGCGAACGGGGATTGATGTCGGACATAGAGGCGCTGGTGAGCGGTCAGAGGGACGCGCCGCCGCCGAACTCGGCGAAGGCGGTGGCCATGTCAGTGATGTCGTGGAGACGGTGAACGGTGGCAATGGCCCGCTCGGCCACCTCGGCGCCGAGTCGCGGCGACACCAGATGTCGGAGCTTGGCCTCGAGCGCGGCGGTCGCCACCGGATTCTCGGGATTGCCCCGGGGGAACGCCGCGGCGAGGTCGGTGGTCGCGCCGTTGCGGGCCGTGAACCGGACCCGGGTGCCCCACTCGGCCGGGTAGCGGGCCGAGACTTCGGGATCGACGACGATCGCGATCCGCGGCAGCAAGGCCCGGATCCGGGGCTCGACGACGCCCTCGGGTCCGAACCGATCGGCGCTGAACTGCTCGAGGCCGACCTGACCCTCGAGGAGCGCGACCGCGACGCAGTACGCCAGGCTGAACTTGGCCTGATACGGCGTCCGCGGATTGGACTCCTTCACGATCTCGTAGCCCGAGGCATAGGTCCGGACCTCGACGGCGGCCAGGCCGTCGGCGCCGGGCCAGGCGGGGCTGGCGCGGAAGTCCTGCGCCATGTCGATGGCGGAGTGGGTGTGGCCGCAACAGGAATGGAGCTTGTAGCAGTTCTCGCTCACCTTCCACCGCTGCCCCAATCCGTCGGAGATCCGCGACGGGTCGGCGTCGGTGGCGGTGGCCCGGAAGAACCCGCGCGCGCCCTCGAGAATCCGGCTGGCGCCGGTAAAGCCCTGTCGCGCCAGATCAGCCGCCAGGACCCCGTTGAACGCGGCCTTGCCCGGGTGGAGTGCCTTGCTCATGGCACCGTCGGCGTTGAACTCCCAGAGCCCCGCGGCCTGCGTTCCAGCGCTGCCCAGGGCGTCGCGCATGGCAGCCTCGTCGAGCCGAAGCAGCGACCCCGCCGCGACCGCGGCGCCGAAGGTGGCGGCCGTGCCGGTCGGATGCCAGAACCGGTAGTGCGACGGATTGACGGCCTCGCCGATCCGGAGCGCCGCTTCGTAACCCAGCGCCACCGCCAACAGGAACTCCGCGCCGGTGCGGTGCTCTCGCTCGGCCACGGCCAGGGCCGCGGGGATGACGGGGGCGGCCGCGTGGAGCGTGGAGCCCTTGTGGACGTCGTCGAGTTCGAGGATGTGGGTGGCCAGGCCGTTGGCGAGTGCCGCATTGGCCGCGGCGGCCCGGCCCGCGCCGAACACGGTGGCGTCGCTGGCGCTGCCGAGCGTGGCGATGACCCGCTGGGCCATCCGCGCCGGCGGCTCGAGAGAACCAGCCAGCGCCGAACCGATCCAATCGAGCACGGCCCGGCCGGTGTCGGCCTCGACGGCGGCGGGGAGATCGCCGAACCGCGCCCGGGCGCAGAACGACGCGAGGAGTTGGGTTACCGATGAGTCAGCCAAGCGGACGGATCCCGAGGCAGGGCAGAAGTGGGGTAGCGCGGTGCCCCGGAAGGTCTCTTCCGGTCGGGGTCAGGTCAAGTCGGGACGCGGGCGTGGGGCCGTGGGTCAGGACGCGGTTTTCTGGTTGGGTCGGCGGCAAAAGGGGCTGCGGGCGAGACCATCCTGGTCACCGACCGGGAGCGGGTCGTCGCGGGGTTGATACCGCCCCGGGCGGGGAGGAGCGACATGGCATCCGACGCACTGCTGGCCGACGCCGTCCGCAAAGGGCGGGTCACTCCGCCTGTCGTCGCGGTCGCCGAACCTCCCGCCGGGCAGCCGGTCGCCTCGCTCCGGGTCCTGTTGGCGGACCTGGACGAGGACCGGAGCGGTCGGTGCTCTACCTGGACACCTCGGTGGCCCTCGCCCAGTTGCTGGCCGAGGACCGCCGGCCGCCGGCGGCGCTCTGGGGTCAGCCGCTGGTCACCAGTCGCCTCCTCGAGTACGAGCTGTGGGCCCGGCTCCATGCCCGCGGTCTCGGCGCGTCCCATCGGGCGCTGGCCGAAGCGCTGCTGTCACGGCTGGCGTTTGTGGAAATGTTGCGACCGGTACTGGCGCGGGCGGCCGATCCGTTTCCGGCGCCGGTCCGCACCCTCGATGCGCTTCACCTCGCCTCGATGGACTTCCTCCGGCGGGCTGGGCAGAGGATTGCCCTGGCCAGCTACGATGGACGGCTCGTTGCCGCCGCGGCCAAAATGGGGGTCGAGGCCGTCCCGCTGGACTGAAGCCTCGGGACGAGCTGCATCGGACCTGGGACGAGCCGCGATTGTGCCGCCGCCGCGGCGGGGCTCAATTCGAGCGTCCTTATTCCGAAGGGCCCTCCGGTGCGAAACCGAGTTCGGCGTCGCGTCCGCGTTATCCTCACGCTCCTGGCGGGTCATGGCGCCGCCTCGGTTGGCGCCCAGTCAGGCCCGGGCCCTGTGCCGATCACGGTGCTCGGTCACCTGATCATCCCGGCCGAGATCGACGGACGCCCAGCTCGGCTCGTGTTCGATCCGATTCAGGGTGTCATCCTCGATCGGGATTGGGCTCGGTCGAACGGACTGGCGGTGGTCGGTGGAGTCGAGGCCGGATTCGGAGGCCGGGTCATGGTCGGCGGGGCGGGGGCGGAGCGCCGCGAAGCCGGGTTTGTCCGGGATCTCGCGGTGGCGGTTGGCGGGCTCCGCACGGTCGCGACTCGCACGGTGTTGCCGCTCGACTCGTTGCTGCGGGAGTCGATCGGACACCGGGTCGACGGCCTGATCGGACTGGCCGCGTTTCCAGACGCGGTCGTTCACGTGTCGGCCACTGGTGGCATGCTCGAGACGATTCCTCGGACCCGGTTCGTGCCACCCCCCGGCGCCCGAGCGGTCCCAGTCCGTTACGATCGAGGCATTCGCCCGATCATCACCCTCGAGCTTGGTTTTCTGGGCGGGCCCCCGGTTAGCGCGACGGCGTACTTCGACTTTGGCATGGCGGGAAATCTCCGCTTGACGACGGCCTTTGCCGATCGGATCAGGATCGTCGACCGCTACTGTCGAGGCCGCCATCCGACCGCCATCGACACCACGGAAACGGGCCTTGGCGGCGCGTTGGCCAGTGTTCGAGTCCGTCTGCGCGACGTCTCGCTGGCGGGCGCGCCGCCGCTGGCGGACGGCGTGCTTGCCACGGTGGCCCGGGAGCGGGAAGGGGCGGATGCCGCCCCGGAGTGGGACGTGCTGGCCGGCTGGGGCTTGATGCGGGCCGCTGACTGGTGGTTCGATGGGTCCGGCGGGCAGCTTTGGTACCGCCTTCGCGCCGACGCCGTCCCGCCGCGAGGCAGCGCGGACGGAGGCCTCGAGTTCAGGCCGGTGAGCGAGTCCGCCGCAGACCCGCTCGTCATCGCCGCCGCCCCCGGGGCGGCTGCCGCGGCCGCCGGGCTCCGGCCGGGCGACACGGTCGTCGTCGTCGGGGGCGAGCGGCGGGTCGCCGCGGACGCGGAGCGGGTGCAGACGCTCCTCAGCCGCGCCGCGGACCGCGCCGTCCCGTTCGTCATCCGCCGCGGTGGCCGGCAGGACACCGTCCTGGTGGTCCCGTTGGAGACACTTCGGGTTGGAGAGGGATGCTCATGATGATGGCATTGGCCGTGGCCGCCATGCTCTGGCAGCCGGGCTCGCCGCGGTCGGACTCGACCATCCGGATTCCGGTGGCGCCCGGCGTCGAGTTGGCTGGGACGATCACGGAGCCTGGATCCGGTGCCCCCGAGGCCGTGGCGGTCCTGATCTCGGTGGCTGGGCCCGACGATCGGCATCTATCGATCGGCCCCCACCGCCTGTTTGGCGCCTGGGCCGACGAACTCGCCGTCGCCGGCATCGCCACGTTGCGAACGGACGATCGGGGGGTCGGGGCGTCGGGGGGAGACTGGCGGCAGACGACCTTTGCCGATCGAGCCAGCGACCTCTGTGCCGGGCTCCGGACCCTTCGGGCGCGGTTCCCCAACGTTAGGCCGGGCCTCATCGGGATGAGCGAAGGGGGTGGTCTGGCGCTCCGCGCCGCCGCCCAATGCGGGCCGGTGAAGTTCCTCGTCCTGCTGTCGACCCCGCTCCGGCCCGGCGGGGTGGAGCTGGCCGCGCAGGTCGACCGGCTCCTCGCCCTGGCCCCGGTGCCCGAATCCACCAAGGTTGCGTTCAAAGCGGAGGCCAGCCGGCTGACGCGGGTCGCGGGCGCTCCGCCGCCCGTGGGTGGGCGGGACAGCGTCCTCGCGGTCCTCCGCGGACCCTTCGGGCCGAATCTCCTGCCGCCGTTCCGTTTCGTCCCGCGCGATCCGGAGGGCCAGGCGGCCTTCCTCCTTTCCCCGTGGTACCAGTCGCAACTGCACTACGATGTCACCGCCGACCTGGCGGCGCGACAGGTACCGGTCCTCGGTATCTACGGGCGGCTCGATCGCAACATCGAACCCGAGCCCAACGCCGAGGTCCTCCGGGCCAGCGGGGCCGGCGCCTCGGTCCATCTGCTCGATTCCTTGAACCATGTCCTTCAGGAAGCGCGAACCGGGCTGCCGGACGAGTACCCACGCCTGCCGCGGGGCATCGCGCCTGCGGTCACCCGCCTGGTGATCGACTGGATTCTCCGTCCCCGGTCTGATTCCCTCAACCCTCGAGGTCACTGATGCAACGCAAGGCGGCGCTGGCGGGCTCGATCGGTCTGTTGCTGGTGGCGTTGGCGCACGCCGTCGGTCACTTTGCCCCCGCGCCGACGGACCCGGCGTTTCAGACCGCTTGGCGCGCCATGGCCGAGGTCAGCCTTTCGCTCGGCTTCGGCTGGCTGCCGTCGCTGGTCGACGTGTGGAACAGTCAGAGCCTGACGATGCTCGTGCTGGTGGCGGCGCTCGGCCTGATCAACCTGCGGGTCGCTCGCGCGGGGGCCGGGGCGGAACTCGCGCGGACCGTGTTTGCCGTCACGGCGCTCGCCACTGGCGCGCTGGCCGCGGTCAACGTGGTGTCTCGCGTTGGAATGCCGGCCGCCTCGTTTGCCGTGGTCGCCGGCCTGTTCGCGGTGGCGGCAGCCCGGGCCCGGGAATGACCCGGGCCGGGCCAGCCCGGTTCACTCAGTTGGCGCGCTGGTAGATCAGGGTGTCCATCAGGTCGTAGGTGGTGCCGCCGTCGATCGAGCGCTCCCACTGCTGCTCGAACCGGTGGACGCCATCCCCGATCCAGGTCACCCGAATCAGACTCGAACCAATCCGACCCGTCATTGTCATCTGTCCGGCCGGCGAGAGGTCGCCTCGGAGCGCCACGCGGACGCCCTGCGAGGTCACGTACTCCCGGTACCAGGTGAACGCCACGATGTCCAGCGCCCCGAAGCCGATGACCCGATGGTCGCGTGGCCCTTCGAACTGTTCCTCGAGCAGACAATCTCCCAGGTCCTTGGCGATGGTGCTCCGGCCCACCCGGGCGCCGGAGCTGGCGCGACTCACCACCCAGACCCCAACCGTGAAGTCGAATCGATGGAAGCGGAGCCGGGCTGGATCGGCGCAGAGGCCGGTCGGGGCCGGCGTGGCGGCCGGCAACCCGCTCCGGATGTAGGTGCCTTCGAA
The DNA here is from genome assembly GCA_016794825.1 of Gemmatimonadota bacterium. GTDB lineage: Bacteria > Gemmatimonadota > Gemmatimonadetes > Gemmatimonadales > GWC2-71-9 > SHZU01. The sequence continues at coordinate 5,977 of JAEUJH010000492.1, read as the reverse complement.
CAGCCGCTGGAACGTGGCCCCCTGGTCGGTCGACTGATCCCAGGTCTGCAGCACGCGGCCCCCCTCCTGGCGCTTCCACTCGAGGCGATCGGTGGCCAGCGGGCCGTTGAACCGGATCGGTCGAGTCTGAGACAGCATCATCCCGCCGCTCGGTGTGGCGCCACCCTCGAGCATCAAGCTGCCGGCGCCGCCGTCAACCCAGAACTGATGCCAGGCGCCGGTCTCGGCGTCATAGCTGTTGAGGCTCCGGCCTGGAAAACCGTTGCTGGCGATCCACTCCTCCGTCACCGCGCAGCCGGCGAGCGCGGACCGGACCCGGTTGGTGCCGACGACGCCGCTGGGATCCTGAACCTCCCAGCGGCCGACCCAGAAGTTGAACTGGCGATAGCGGCTGTCGGTGCAGCCCCGTGGCCGATTCGAGGCCAGGAACGGGATCGGCGCGTCGGTCCTGTCGGCGAAGGACGGGGTGGACTGAAAGACGGGGTTGGGGTCGAGGATCTGGTCGTCGGGGGCACACGCGGCCAGCAGCAGGGGCAGCACGGCGGCGCGACCCAGCGGAGCACGGTGGAGCGGCATGGTACCTCTCGTTGGTGGACAGCCGGCGACGTCGTGTCACCGGCGCCTTCACCGTATGGCTCGCTCGCGGCGCGGCCAACGCGGGAGGGACGATCCGCGAACCACGCCCGTCGACCCGCCTGTCGCGTCGGGGCGACGGCTTCCGCTGGCGAGCCGCCGCCCGGCGTCAAATCGTTGGCGGCCCGGCGTCGAATCCCAGGCGCCGGCGCCAGAAGCCCAAGGTCCGGACCGGTTCGTCCCCGGTCCGGTGCGGTCCGTCCCTGGCGCGGTCGCGGCCGACCGGGCGGCGACCTAGCTTCCCGGGCGTGCGCGCATCCGCGATTCCGATCCTCCGGCGTCGGTGGCCGCGATGGCTGAGTCTCCTGGTCGCCGTCGTGGCGCCTTGGCTCCTGCTGGGTCTCGTCCGGGCGTCGTTCCGGATCGGGTTTTCAGGGACGCCCGAGCCGTGGTCGGTGCTGGGTCGGACCCTGGCGCTGGTCGCGTTCTGGGTTCCCGCGGCGCCGTGGCTCTACCGGCTGGGACGGCGCGGTCATCCCGCCGTTCGGATGTTGCTCGCCCCCGAGGTGCTGCTGGCCGTCGTCCTCGAGCCTGCGTGGGCGGGCCTGATTGTCCGGCCGTCCGTGTTCGCCGACGGAACCGCGTTCCTGACCTGGGTCATTGACCGACTCGATCTCAATCTGTTCACCGCGGTGGCAGTGGTCGGGATCGGGGTGGTGCGCCGCCATACCGCCGACCGGCTTGCCCTCGCGGCCGGTGAGCGGGCCCGGGCGGCGGCGCTGCGCCAGGCGGAGTTCGACCTCCTCAACAGCCAGATCCAACCCCACTTCCTCTTCAACGCGCTCAACACGGTCGTGGAACTGGTCCATCGCGATGCCGCCCTGGCCGCCCGGTTCCTGGCCGATCTCGATCGGCTCTTCGAGCGATCGGTGGCCGCCGACCGCCGACCCGAGACGAGCCTGGCCGACGAGTTGGAGTGGTTGCGCGCCTACCTGGCCGTCCAACGGCAACGGTTCGGGCCTCGCCTGACGGTCGCGGTCGAAGTGCCCGACGCGGTCCTTTCACTGGCGGTCCCCACGTTGGTCCTTCAGCCGCTGGTCGAGAACGCGATCCGACACGGCGTCGAGACGGTTGCGGGCCCGGCGCGGGTTCGAATCGCGGCGGCCCGAATGGGTGACCGACTGACGGTGACGATCACCAACACGACGGGTGCCGCGCCGGGTGGAGCCGGGGGACTCGGGATCCAGAACGCGCGGCGGCGGCTCGAGCATCGTCATGGGGCCGACTTCGCGCTCGACTTCGAGCGGGCGGACGGTCTGGCCACCGTGTCCCTGACCGTTCCGGCCCGGTTGGTGGCGGGCTCGCTCCCAGTCGTTGCCCGCGACCCCGATCCGGCGATTCCACTGGTTCTGCCGGTCTCGAATCGAACCGGGGCGTTGCTGGCGGTCGGGGTGTGGACGGGCGTCCTGGCGCTCTGGGCCCTGGCGGTTCGCACCAGCGCCAGCCTGACGGGGGCACCGGCCTGGGGCAACTGGCTCATGGCGGTCGAGGCGGCGGGCAATCTCCTCGTCACGCTCGCCGCCGTGGGGTTGTTGGGCGCGCTGCGGCGGCGGGGCGTCCCGGCTGGCTGGGCGCTCGGCGTGGGCTTCGTGATCGCCGCTGGACTCGCGGCGGGCGTGGCCGTCGTCACGGTGGCCCTGGGGAGCCCGTCACCGAACGTCGGATGGCTCAGGGCCAATTGGGCCGAGCAGCGGTTTGCCGTCCTCGCGGCCATCGTCGTGGGCGCCCACAGCTGGTGGCAGTATCGAAGCCGGGCGGAGGCGGCCGCCGAGGCCGGGGCCCTCCGGGAGGCGGCGGAACGGACCCGGTTTGCCCAACTTCGGTGGCGGGTCCAGCCGGCGCTGGTTGGCGAGGTGCTGCGGCGGGCCGCGAGCCTTGCGGCCACCGCTCCCGAGCGCGCCGAGGCGCTGACGCTCGGACTGTCCCGGCTGCTGCGCAGCATGCTTGCCGAACCCGACGACGACTGGGCCCCGTTGCGGGCCGAAGTGGGGCGGGCGGCCGACCTGGCGGCGCTCCATCATCAATTGGCTCCGGATGGTGCCCACATCCGGTTCACCGTGGTTGGCGACGGGGAGGCGCTGGTCCCTCGCGGCGCGTTGACCGAGCTGGCCAGCACCCTGATCGGCCCGGGCGTTGGGGCGGTGCCCACGGGCATCGGGGTCGGCTGGTCATCGGCCGACCGGGCCTTCCTTCTGGAGGGACGTTCCGGTGGGCACGAGAGGCCGGAGGCTGATGCCGCGCTCGCCGCGGCCACCGTCGCCACCGGGCTGGGTCGTTCCGCCCTTCACGGGCACGCGGTCCGCTGGAGTCTGGCCGCGGTTCCGATCCGGCCCGTGCCGAGCCCCAGTCAGGCCCTGGAACTGGAGGCTGCGTGACGATTCGTGCCGCGCTGGTCGACGACGAGCCGACGGCCCGCCAACGGCTCCGTCGGCTCCTGGCCGCCCGCCACCCCGACGTGGTCGTGGTGGTCGAGGCCGATTCGGGGGTCGGCGCCATTGCGCTGCTGGAGCAGGAACCGGTCGACCTGCTCTTCCTCGACATCCGATTGCCCGGCGGCGACGGATTCCAGGTGCTCGAAGCCGTCGCCCGGAGCGGTCGGAGTCCGGCCGTGGTGTTCGTCACGGCGTTCGACAGCTACGCGGTCCGGGCGTTCGAGGTCAACGCGGTGGACTACCTCCTCAAGCCGATCGAGGCCGATCGCCTCGAGGACGCGATGACCCGAGTCCGGCTGACCCGGTCCCGTTCCGACGCGGACCCGGAGTTCCTCCTCTCCCTTGTCGATCGGCTGGCCCGAAGTCGGGCGGCGGCGGAGGACCCCGGGCGGCGTCATGCCGACCGGCTCCTGATCCGGAAGGACGGGCGGCAGTGGTTCGTGCCGGTCGAGGAAATCGAGTCGATCGAGTCGGCGCGGAACTACGTCCGGGTCTCGACCGCGCGGGGCGAGCGCCACCTGGTTCGGTCGACCCTCGGCCAGATCGAGGCCGCGCTCGATCCGGGACGGTTCATCCGGGTCCATCGGACCGCCATCGTCAACGCGGCCCGGATCAAGCACCTGGAACCGTGGTTCTCGGGTGACATGATCATCGTGATGGAATCGGGTGCCAAGGTCAAACTGAGCCGGGTTTACCGGGCGGCGTTCTATGCCGCGCTGGGGACGCCGGGCTGAGCCACCCGCCGTCCGGGGTCGCGGTCGGTCCCGGCGTCGGTGCGGTCCGTCCCTCGGTCTGAGGTCCGAGGGTTTCCGCGGGGCTACCGTCTCCCGGACCCCAAGGGAGATCCGCGCTCATGCGACCGACCAGCTCGCTGTGCCTTGCCTTGCTGATGGGACCGCCGGCCATGCTGGCGGCCCAGGACCAGTCGCCGAAGGCCGACCGATTGCTCACCGTTGCGGTCGGGGTCGGGAACGAGGTCGGTTTCGTGGGGGGGCAGGCCGAGTGGTATGTCCACGGCGACCGGCTCTCGGTCTTCGGGGGAGCGGGGCGGTGGCGGCAACTCGCGGTGGCCGGTGGGCTACGCGGCTACCTCGGGCGCGGCCGAGCCCGGCCGTTCCTGGAGTTGGCCGGGCTGCCGCTCCGCGGGGTCGATGGCCCGACCGAGGGTCGGGTCAGCTATGGGCCGTCGGTTCGGTTCGGTGTCCAGCTGGTACGGGCGTCGGGGCTGACAGTCGTCGGGGCGGCCGGATTCGGTCAGCAACTGGGGAGCCGCCCGCTCGGGAGCCGGACGGTTCCAACCGCGGGGATCGGGGTTGGGTTTACGCTCAGGCGGTAGCTTGCTGGCCGTCACGGACTCCGGGGGGGCTCGCCGGTTCCGTCTCGGCCTGAGTGCGGCGGAAGCCGGTGGCGGCATTCGGACGAGTTCGTCGCCGTGGGGTGGTGCTCACCAACCCATGGAGACGTGCCATGACGACTCGATACCTGACCCCGCTGCTCCCCCTGCTCGCCCTCATCGGCTGTACCACCCCGGCTCCCACGGGCCCCGAGGTGGGACCCGATCTCCAGGTTTCGCCACCCGCGCAGCTCCCGTGTCTCACCTGCTCACCCACGGTCCGATTCTTTTCCCGCCCGTTCGATGGCCAGCTCCCGGCGCTGAATCTCTTTGACCACGAAAGCGGCGCGGCCAACGGCCGCTCGACCTTCTTCTGGGGCGAGCAAGTGGGGCTCGGCTCGATTGCCGGGACGCCGGTCCTGATCGAAGGCCATCGGGGCTACGACTGGAAGATGCCCATCGGGACCGCCATCTTTGCCGCGGCGGGGGGACGGGTGATCGAGATCATCGACGGCAACCCGGCCGCGACCTGTCCGTTCCCCGCTCAGCAGTTGACCCAGCAACGACGCATCACCCTGCAGCACACCCTTCCCGACGGGACCATCATCCGAACCCGGTACGACCACCTCAACGCGATTCAGGTGTCCCTCAACGAGACCGTCCTCGAGGGGCAGCAAATCGGCCTGTCGGGGCAGACGGGCTGCGCCCGCGGACCCCACCTCCATTTCGAGGTCCTGCGGGTGACCGGGACCGCCTCCGGTCAGCCGACCCCGATCGATCCGTTCGGGTGGCAGAACCGGAACGGGTCCGACCCCTGGAAAGCGGCGGCCAACGGCGCCGAGAGCATCATGCTGTGGAAGTCGAGCCAGGTGCCCGAGACTCGACTGACCGTGTTTCAGCCGATTGCCGCGGGCTTCAACGCGGGCATTACCAGCGTGGCCTGGATGGGCGTGGATGACACCCGGACGCCGAAAAACGAGGAACTCATCCTCACCTTCAACGGCGGTCCGGACGACGTCTTCCGGATTGCCGCGGTGCGGGGAGACCGGTCGGGCGTAAACCACCAGTTTGCGGCTCGCCCGACCCTCAGCGCGACCCGCCAGCGGCTCCATATCTTTTCCGGGAGCGGGATCGGCAACGACACCATGATCTACCTCAACCGCTCACCGATCTGGGACAACAACTTCAGCGACTGCGCCCGGATCGTGTTTGCCAACGATGTTCAGGTGCGGCTCAATCTCGGCAACGGCTGTCCCTGACGGTCGGGGTCCTGCCCGCGGGCGCTATGCCCCGCGGGCAGGAGTGGTGGAGTCGGCTACGGAGTCTTGGAGACCCGGGCCCGGAGGGCTTCGAAGCGACGATCACCCGCGAGTGGCGCAAACTCCTTCCGATCGAGATTCCGATAGCCGCGGTCGACCAGGGTCTGCAGCGTGGCCAGGGCCTCGTTCCGTTGACCCATGGCGAGCTGAATCAGCGCAATCGACTCGTACCGATTGACGACGGACAGATTGGCGGGACCTGACACCTTCTCGATGATCGCGATCGATCGTCGGTAGAGATCGATCCCGGCCGCCCGATT
>JAEUJH010000486.1 GCA_016794825.1 Gemmatimonadota bacterium | reverse complement strand
CCTCCTCTTCCCGACGGCGGCGGCGGACTACCTCGAGTGCGAGCGGTTCTTCCTGATCAAGGCCATCGAGCCGGCCATCATGGCGGGCCGGATCCGGGTCATCTCGATCGAGAGCATCAATCGGCTGGCCTGGATGGACCGACAGCTGCCGGTGCGGGAACAGGCCCGGCGGCAGGCCCTCTATTCCCGATACGTCGAGGATGAACTGGTCCCCTGGATCCGGGGACTCGTGGGCGACCCCGGCGCGAGGATCACGACCTCCGGGGCGAGCTTCGGCGCGTTCCACGCGGCCAACGCCTGCTTCCGGCGACCCGATCTCTTTGCCGGCACCATCGCGATGAGCGGGTTCTACGACCTGGCCCCGGACTATTTCAAGGGCTACTCGGACGACAACTGCTACTACAACAACCCGATCTGGTACCTCGCCCAGCTCGAGGGCCGTTATCTCGACCTGCTCCGGACCGCCACCCGAATCGTGATCGCGACCGGCCAGGGGGCGTACGAGGCGCCGGAATGCTCTCGGACCCTGTCCCGCCTGCTCGACAGCCGGGACATCCCGCACTGGCTCGACGTCTGGGGTCACGACGTGAACCACGACTGGCCCTGGTGGCGAAAGATGCTGCCGCACTTCGTCGACCAGCTCTGGCCCTGAGAGCCGGCCCTACCTCCCCCTGATCGCGGGCGGCTCCGGAAGGCGCCCGCTCGCCCCTCAGGGACGGACCAGCGGGCGCGACAGCGACGTCGCCCGCCAGGCACCCAACTCACCCTCCATTGCTCGGGCGGCCGCCAGGCCGGCGTCGAGCAGCGTCCCGCTGGTGACGGTGCCGAGGGTATCGAGCACCCGCTCCTGCTCCTCCAGATGCATTTCGATCGCGGCCGAGCGGAGCGCCGCGGCGTGGAAGTCCGCGTGGCCGGCCCAGCCATGAAGCGCCGCCGCCCGGGCTGGCAGGAACACCGACACCACCGTCAGCCAGGCACTCACCAGCTCGGCCCGATCCGCGCGCGTCGCTTCGGCGCCGAACCACCCCGCCACCAACTCCGCCCCCCCGAGCAGGTGGGCGACCGACACGACCAGCGCGGCGAAGAACAACCACTCGGTCCGGAGATGAACGACGTGGTGAAGGTGGCGGAACGCGGCCGCGCCGTCGTCGTGATACCGCCGTTGGTCGGGTATCTCCCGGTCGCGAAGGGTGGCGCGACAGGCCTCCAGGTGGGCCGCGTCCACCCGATCGACCGCAAAGCCGAGCTGCCGGACCACGGCCCGATAGTACCAGCCGGTCCAGGCCACCCGGGGGTCGTCCACCGATGGCCGGAGCGGCATCCGGGCAAACCCGGCGGCCCCTCCGAGAGGCCACAGGAACGCAAGATGACGGATCTGCTCGGCCAGGTGGCGGTAGTCGACCCATTTCCGATGATGACGACTCCGGTTGCCCCAGATCGTCAGGGCGAAGATCAGGCCCAGAACGCCCAGCTCGATCATCGCGAACGCCGTGGCCGTCGGCCAATGTCGGAGGTGCGCGATCAACGCGAGAACCGCCGCCACGCTGGCGATCCAGGCCAGACTGAAGATGATCGTGAAAGTCGATCGGTGGAGATCGGCGTAGTGGGTGGCGAGCTGGTCGAGCCACCCGTGGATCGGGCCCAGCCGTCCGATGACCCGGGTATCGAGCCCCGGAATCCGGCCAAGGGTCGGACCGTAGCGTTCGGTCCAGGCCGCGACGCCGGCCGCCGCATAGTCGAGCGGTCGGCGCCGACGACCGAGCTTCGGCAGGAGCCGCCACCAGACCGTGGCCGTGGGAGCCAGGACGGCGGCGATCGGCGCATGCAGCCCGAGGAGGAAATCCCGCATGGTTCGGTACGCGACGCCCAGCCGACCCGACGCGGCCGTCTCCGCGAAGAACGCCGTCCGGCCGTTCCACGCGGCGGGATCGACCAGGCCGGCCTGCTCCGGCGGACGAACGAGATCGTCGAGACGCCGCCAGAGTCGGCTCAACCCGTCCCCCCGGCCCTCGTCGTCCTGGCGCAGGTCCTCGAGCCAGGGCTGCTCCGGCTGAGCGGGGTCGATCCGGACGATCGGCACCTCCTGGCGCCGGGCGTCGAGCAACAGGTTGGCCGTCCCACCCGGGCCGCGCGATCGATCGCCATCCCAGACCGCCACCAGGAGGTCGGAATGGTCCAGCACCGCGCGGCCGAGCGCCTGGTAGGCGTCGTAGCGTCCGGGAACCCCATCCATCGTGAGCGTGGCGGACGCCTGCTGGCAGAGATCCCGGAACTCGGCCTGGGCACCGGGCCGCGACCACGACGGGCCGGACCACCGTTCGTCGAAGTCGTCGGCGTACCGCTCAGGGTCGAACGGGAACACCGCCCAGAGCTGGTATCCCGCGCTCAACCCGGCCCGGGCGGCCACCCGATCGGCGCCCTCGGCCAGGCCCGACACCACGGCCAGGGTCGCCCCGCCACCCGGTTGATAGCCGGCCGCCTCATCGCCGGCGACCGCCCCGAGCCGGGCGGCCACCTGGGTCAGCAGGTCGCGCGTGACCCGCTCGAGGGCGGTCTCGAGGGCTCGGGTCCGCTCGAGCCCCTCGGGACCACCGTCTTCCGGCCCCCGAGTCCGCGCGGGGCCGGCCAGACCGAGCTTGTCCCACCGGTTGCCGATGACGCCCACGCGAAACCACAGTTCGGGCCGCGGGGGGGAACCTCGCTCCATGGGGCGCATTCCTGGATGAGCCGGGAATTGGCATTCGGCCGACGCGTCCGTCAACCCTCGGCCGTCCGGGCCTCGACGGCCCGGGGTCGACACGATAATGTACCTGTCCCATGGCGCACGACGTGTTCATCTCATACTCGACCCGGGACCAGGCCACCGCCCTGGCCGTGGTCAACGGCCTGGAGTCGGCCGGCATCCGCTGCTGGATTGCCCCCCGGGACATCAAGGCCGGCGACGTCTGGGCCCAGGCCATCGTGTCGGCCATCGCGGCCTCCCGGGCCATGGTGCTGGTGTTCTCGTCGCACGCCAACCGGTCGAGCCACGTCGTCAACGAGGTCGACGCCGCCATCCGCAAGGGAGCCATCGTCGTCCCGTTCCGGATCGAGGACGTCATGCCGGAAGGCGCGATGGAGTACCATCTCCGGACCCGTCACTGGCTCGACGCGCTCACGTCCGACCAGAGCCGCCACATCGGCGAACTGGTCGCCACGATGAAAGGCCTGCTCGGCCAGCCGGCGGGCCCCAGGGCCCCGGAAACCGAGTTCGGCCCGCTGCCACCCAAGTCGGCGCCGGCCCCGTCGCCCTCCAAGGGCAGGCCCGTCATCCAGAGCACCGCCAGCGGCTTTCACGTCAAGCTCCCGAAGCCGAGCCGCCTCTCGCCACGGGCCGCCAAACTCATCGCCGGCGTCGCGGTCGCGGCGGTGGCCCTGATCGCCGCCACCCGGTATTTCGGCGGGACTCGGCCGCTCGAGGGCGTGGCGTTCGACGTGCGCGAGGCGACCGCGGGCTCGGAGTTCCGGACCACGGTCACCGCCAAGTCGATGCGCTTCTTCGAGAGTGCCCGCGGCATTCCGGCGTTCGGCAATCGGGTCTACGGAAGCCGCTTTGCCGCGGCCCAGACCCGCTACGTCAACACCGAAGTGGTCCTCGAGCTCGAGGCGCCGGGCCGGACGCTCCAGATTCCCGTCGGTTGCACCATCTTCAACCGGGCCGGCGGGGTCACCGGCACGTTCACGCTGGAAAACCGGATCTCCGCCAACTCCACCAGTTGGCAGAACGCCTCCGGTTGGGGCGCGGATCGGCCCGGGTCGTGGAAGCCCGGGCCCTATCGTGTGGAGTGCCGTTACGGCGACCGGTTGATCGCCCGGAACCGGTTCGAGATTCTCGACTAGCGGCTCTCGTCGTAGCTCTCGACGACCGGGCGTCGTCGTCGCTCTCGACGAGCGGGTGAAGTGGTTTCCGCCTAACGGGTGATGTCGTACACCTGCAGGGCCGGATCGGTCGGGTTCTTGGCCGCGAACACGTAGAGCCGACCGCCGATCCGGGCCAGCGTGCCGGTGTGGAGCCCGGTGGACACGGCCCGGAAGCCGAGCAGATTCGGTTTGGCCGGATCGGTAAGCCCGTACACGTAGAGCCCCGCCCCACCCAGTCGTTCCGTCGTCACCACCAGCAGATTGCCGTCGTCCGAGACCTCGAGATCGCTGACGGTCCTGATGTTCGGGATCTTGAGCGAGTCGACCAGGGTCGGGCCGCCGCCCGCCAGCGACCAGATCTTGATCGCGTCGCCGAAGCCGGTGCCCCCGCGGGCGGTCCCGCCCCAGGTTCCCGAGTACCCGTGCGTGCCCGTCACCCACAGATCCGACCCCCACCGCTCCGGTACGTTGTTACCCCCCGCGATCGGCTGGAGGGTGACCGGATCGAGCCGCCAGAAGCCGCTCACGATGTCGTTGGCCCAGAGCGACCCACCCGCGAGCATCACGCCCCAGGTAAACGTGTTGCCGGCGCCACCGATGGCCCGCTGAGCCTTGATCCGGCTGGTCAGGTTGCCCGACAGCGTGCCCGACACGTCGAGCGCCACCACCCCCGCGTTGTAGTACGCCGCGTAGAGGGTCTGGGTCGCTTCGTTCATCCAGAAGTTGTGAATGCCGGCGCCAGGAATGGTCAGGGTCGCCACTTCGCGCGGGTTGGCGAGGTCGGAGACGTCGATGACGTGGAGGTCGCCCGAGGCCGTGGAGAAGAGCGAGGCGGGTCCTTCCTGGCCGATGAAGAGGTAGCGCTTTTCGTTGCTGACCGGGTTGTGGAACCACCAGGCGTTATGCACCGCGGGCCCGCCCGGCACCCCGTTGTCGGCCGTGATCAGCCGGGAAATCTCGACCGGGAACGACGGCGACCCGCCCCGCCGACCATCGCCAACGTCGTAGATGATGACGCCCGCGTTCCAGGCGCAGACGAAGGCGATGCCGTCGCGGACGTAGGTGTCGTGAATGCCGTAGGTCGGCGGAATGCCGACCTCGCCGACCAGCACGGGATCCTGGCCCGCCGGGACGGCGCCGATGGCGATGTCGGCCGAGCCGCCGTCGACCCGGGCCCGGATGGTCTGGACGGTCGCGGACCCGAGGCGGACCCGGGCCGTGGCGAGGCCGGCCCCGTCGGTGCCCGTGGCGGCCACTATGGTGGGATCGCCCGAAGCGACCTCCCAGGTGACCGGCCGCGAGGCGGCCACGACGCCGTTCTGGGTGACCCGGACCGCGATGGCGACCGGCAACTCACTGCCCGCCACCCCCTTCTGGCCCCCACCCCCGGCCACCTGTACCACGGGGGCCGCGGGTGGCGGCGGACCGGGTTCGGGGCCCACTCCCTCCGAACACCCGGCCAGGCCGGCGGCCAGGAGCCAGGCCGGCCACGTCGCTCGAGAATGGATCATGGAGCAGTGACAATCCGGGCGGCCATCGCCCCGGACACTCAGGCGGCGTCGCCGCCGGTGCGGGCCTCGTCCCGAGCCATGACCGCGCCCTTGAGATAATCCGCGTTCAGCCGGGCGATGGTCCACACCCCGATCTCCTTGGGGCAGGCCTCCTGGCACTCCCCGAAGTTGGTGCAGCCCCCGAAGCCCTCGACGTCCATCTGCGTCACCATGCCGAGGACCCGGCGGTACCGCTCGGGCTGGCCCTGCGGCAGGAGGCCGAGATGGGTCACCTTGGCGGCGGTGAACAGCATGGCGCTCGCGTTCGGGCACGCGGCCACGCAGGCGCCGCAGCCGATGCACTGGGCCGCGTCCATGGCGCGGTCCGCGGCTTCCTTGGGCACCGGGATGGCGTTTGCGTCCGGCGCATTCCCGGTCGCGACCCCGACGAAGCCCCCGGCCTGGATGATCCGATCGAGCGCCGACCGATCGACCGCCAGATCGCGGACGACCGGAAAGCCCCGGGCCCGGAACGGTTCGACCGTCACCGTGTCGCCGTCGGAGAACGACCGCATGTGGAGCTGGCAGGTTGTCGTGCCCTTGTGCGGTCCGTGCGGCACGCCGTCGATGACCATGCTGCACATGCCGCAGATCCCCTCGCGGCAGTCGTGGTCGAACGCGATCGGCTCCTGGCCCCGACCGATCAGATCTTCGTTGACGACGTCGATCATCTCGAGGAACGACATGTCCGGGCTGACCTGATCGGCCTGGTACGTCTCGAACCGGCCGGGAGCCTTCGGCCCCGCCTGACGCCACACCTTGAGGGTGATCCGCATGCTCTTGGCCTCGTCGCTCACTACTTGTAGCTCCGCGTCGCCAGCTTGATGTTCTCGAAGTGGAGCGGCTCGCGGTGGAGCGCCGGCTCCGCCCGGTCGCCTCGGTATTCCCACGCGGCCACGTAGCAGAACGCGTCGTCGTTCCGCTTCGCCTCGCCGTCGGGGGTCTGGTGCTCGACCCGGAAATGCCCGCCGCAGCTCTCTTCCCGGTGGAGGGCGTCGCGGCACATCAACTCGCCGAACTCGAGG
>JAEUJH010000056.1 GCA_016794825.1 Gemmatimonadota bacterium | reverse complement strand
TCGAACGGGATCGAGTGGCGACGGCAGTCGCTCGTCAACCGCGCGATCGACCGCCTGTTAATGGCGGAAGCCATCTTCTGGGGCAATTGGCAGCTGGCCGGTTCCATCATCGTCGTCGACCACCAGGTCGCGACGCCGTATCGGGCCATGGTAGTCGAGTCCGTGTTCGATTCGATACCCGATGCGAACCCATGTCGTCCTAACAGCATAACGACACTCTATGGCTGGCGGCCGCGTCCCGATTCCATCGGGATCGACGCGCTCATGGCGACCATCGTACTGCCTTCGGCCAGCCCATTGGGCGGGGGGATCATCGAAAGCCCACGGAAATGCCCCGACCCCTTCTCGATGTGGGCCACCAGGCTCGGCGTCTTTTCGATAGCCGGCACAGCGTTTCTCGGAGGCCGTGAGGTCCGAAACGGCGAGATCTACATTCAGGCCCTCAATCCCCCCGATGGGATCACCCGCCCGTGCGCGCCGCTTCCCGGTGCAGCCCGGCTCGAGGACACCTCCCGCCGATGCGAACGGGTCGACTTCACGGTGTCGGTCCGAGCCTCCGTACCCCGGGCAGGGTTCGGTGCCGATACGACTCCTTCGGGGATGGCAGATTTCGTCGTCGCCATGGTCGATCCCATACCCGGAATCCGGTTTCGCTACGATTGCCGGGTACCCGAGCGTCCGTGTCCCGCCCCCGGCATCACTCGGCTGCCAGAGGCCAGCTGGGGCCGTCCCCTCCTCGATACGACCCGCGCGATGGCGACGATCGGATCCGATCGGGTGCTCCGGTCCGCCCTGTTCCTCCGGTTCAGGGATTCGGTAACGGAGGCCGCAAAGCTCGCCTTCTTCAACCGGCGGGGAGCCAACCCGATCGGGCGGACTCCCGCGGGATCGTTCTGGGTGCAGGTCCCTGATCCGGGTTCGGCTGGCTTGGATCGACTGATCGAGGACTTCCGATCCGCGGCCGAGATCCGGAGTGTCTTCTTCATCACGGCCAAACACGCGCCCCTTGGGCCGCCCGTTCGGCGAACAGCCTTGGTGCTGACACCCAGCGGGGCGCCGGCTCGGGGCGTCATGGTCTGCATCGGCGTCCCGCAGTTCATCGGCCTCGATGACCAACGCTGTCGCAGGGTCGACGCGTCGGGAACGGCGTCGCTCGCACTTCCAGGGCCGGGCGACGCCATGTACCACGCAGCATGCCGGCGCCTTGGTGAGACGGCAGTCTCCGTATTGGATTCTGCGGCAGCCGCGCTCGGGCCCGAGATCGAGGACCGGCTCGAGTTCACGGTTCCCGACGTCGGCTGCGATGATCGGCCGTTGGTGGATAGCGGGGGTAACTGGGCAGGCCTTCTGGCTGGTCGGCCCGATTCGATCGTGTTTCACTCGGCAAGCCGAGAATTCGGGCCAGCCTGGGTCAACGAGAGCTTGATCGGACTGGCGCGGTTGCCGGGCTGGCCCACCAAGCTCAACCCCCGTGGCTGCTTCGTTGTGCAGGTGCGCGGCCGGTTGGTCGGTCCGGCCGGGTTCGGACCGTTTGGACGATTCGAAT
>JAEUJH010000469.1 GCA_016794825.1 Gemmatimonadota bacterium | reverse complement strand
GGCTGGTATCAGCAGGATGCGGCCCCGGCCAACATGATGGACTGGCGGGAACAGGCCGGGGTGTTCTCGGACGTGGGCGGCTACGCGAGCTTCATGGAGGCGTCGACTCTGACGGGCCGCGGCGAGCCCGTCCTCCTCCGGGATCAGCGGGTCACCGGCAACTTCTTTGCGGTCCTCGGGGTCCGACCGGCCCTGGGCCGGGTCTTTCGCGATGAGGAGACCTGGCAGACCGAGGGCATTGCGGCCGTCATCCTCTCCGATCGGGCCTGGCGGGAACGGTTCGGCGCCGATCCCGCCATCGTCGGACAGACGATCCAGTTGTCGGGGCAGGCGGTCGAAGTGGTCGGGGTGCTGCCGCGCGACTTCGTCATTCCCGGTACGGACCCCGACCTCTGGCGCCCGATGGGCTGGCCCGCGGCCGCCCGGAGCCAGACCTGGTTCCGCCGGGCGCACTGGATCCGCGTGGTGGGTCGGCTGGCGCCCGGCGCCACGCCCGAGTCGGCCAACGCCGGGCTGCAGGTGGTGGTGTCCCGGCTGCAGCGCGACTATCCCGAGACCAACACCCGGATGGGCGCCGGCCTGACACCGCTCCACGAGTTCCTGGTCGGCAAGACTCGACTCCCGCTGCTGGTGCTCCTCGGCGCGGTGGGGGTCCTGCTGCTGATCGCGTGCGCCAACGTCGCCAATCTGCTCCTGGTCCGCGCGGCGGGCCGGGAGCGCGAAGTTGCCCTCCGGCTGGCGCTCGGCGCGGGCCGGGGCCGCCTGATCCGGCAATCCCTGGCCGAGAGCGCGGTGCTGACCGGGCTGGGGGGAGCGGCCGGCCTGGCGTTAGGCGTATGGGGCACCCGGATCCTGACGGCGCTCCAACCGGCCGGCCTGCTTCCGGTGTCCGGCATCGCCACCAGCTGGACCGTGCTCGGCTACGGCCTTGCCGTCACGGCTGGCTGCGCCATCGTCTTCGGGCTGGCGCCGATCTGGTGGGGCGATCGACGGGCTCCCGGCGACGCGCTCCGCGACGAGAGCCGCACGACCAGCGGCACCACCCGTTCCCGCCGGTTCGGCGACGGATTGCTCGTCACCCAGGTCGGACTGGCCCTGGCCCTGACGCTCGGGGCCGGACTGCTGGCCCGCAGCTATGTCCAGCTCCAGCGAGTCGAGCCGGGGTTCGATCCTCGCCGCGTCCTGACGGTGTCGATCGCGCTTCCGGGAACCCGGTACGACAGCACCGCCAAGGTGGTGGAGTTCTACTCGCGGCTCCGTCGCGAAACGGCCAGCCAGCCCGGCGTCGTGGCGACGGCCATCGTGTCGAAGGTGCCGCTGGGCCCGGCGTCGTGGACCAGCGAGTTCGCCATCGACGGGCGGGAGCCGATCGCGCCTGGCACCGAGATCCTCCACAGAGAAATCGGCGGCGACTACCTCGGCGTGATGCGGGTGCCGTTGCTGGCCGGCCGGATGCTCACGGACCTCGACCGCAGCGACGCGCCCCTGGTGGCCGTCGTGAATCAGGCCTTTGCCCGGACTCACTTCCCCGGCGGGGACCCGATCGGCAGTCGGATCACGTTCGATCGGACGCCCGACTCGACCTCGGCCTGGCGAACGATCGTGGGGGTGATCGGCGACGAGCGACAGGGCTCGCTTTCGCTCCCCGCCCGCCCCGAGGTGTTCACCACCGTCGACCAGGAGCCGCGGAACGCGATGATCCTGGTGGCGCGAACCGAAGGCCCGCCCACGCCGCTCGGGCCCGCCATCCGCCGGATCGTGGCCGAGATCGACCCCGCGCTGGCCCTGACCGCGATCCGCACCATGGAGGACGTTCGCGGTCTGTCGCTGGCGCGGGACCGGTTCCTGGCCATCCTGGTCTCGACGTTCGCGGTGGTCGGCCTGATCCTGGGGCTGGTCGGGACATACGGCGTGGTGGCACAATTGGTCCAGCGGCGCCATCGGGAGCTGGGCATCCGGATCGCGCTCGGGGCGCGGGCCGGCCAGGTCCGGTGGCTGGTGCTCCGGCACGGCGTGTCGCTGGCGCTGATCGGCGTGGTGATCGGATTGACGGCGGCCTTGGCGGCGACGGGCGCGATCCGGAGCCTGCTCTACGACGTGGCCCCGGTCGACCCCATCACCTTCGTGACGGTGCCGGCGCTGGTCCTGCTGACCGCCGCGGCCGCGTCGTGGATTCCCGCCTTGCGCGCGAGTCGAGCGGCGCCGAGCGAGGTGCTGCGCTCCGACTAGGGAGCGGGGGGCACCGAGGCCGCCGCGCGGGCGATCAGCGCCTCGATCCGGGCGTGATCGCCCACTTCGGCGGCGAGGAGCAGCACCAGCCGGGAAAGGAACTCCTGGGCTCGGGCGTCGCCCACCGATTCGAGCGCGGCGACGAGAGCGGCATAGGACGCGTCCGCGTCGGAGAAGGCGGGATTCGGGCGACGCTCGGTCATGTCCGGCCCAGGGCGTTGGAGATGGCGGCTTCGATCCAGGCCCGGTCGAACTCCCGGGTCCGAGCCGCGATGTATTGATCCGGCCGAAACAGGTAACAGGTCCCCGGGGCCAGATCGTAGCGGGCGGCGACCAGATTGTCGGTATCGCGACATCCGGCAGGCCCGATCCGCACCACGTCGACCCGCTCGCCGCCGACAGTCATCGATTCGGGCAACGGGGTCCGGCCGGCGTCGGCCACGAGGAGAACGAACCGGCCACCGAGCTGCTCGAGGAGCCATCCGGGTCCGTCGACCGTGCGCACCGGCGCATCCACGGCCGGCGACCCGGGCGCGAGTCGCGTGGCAAACGCGGCTGGATCGGCGGTGTTGAGCGGCGAGTCGGGAAAATGCGCCGGCACCGAGAGGCGCCCAGAGTTGATGACCCCGCGGAACTTGGGATCGTCGCGGGCAAGCAGGAGGGCGGCGTCGCGCATGGCGCGACTGGCCGCGGTCCGCGGGGTCATGAAGTCGGTGGCCCGAGTGGAGTGGAGGATGTCCTCCCGAGCCCCGGCAATCCGCTCGACCTGATAGGAATCGAGCAGGCCCGCCCCCGCGGTGCCTCGAACCACCCGAGCCAGCTTCCACGCCAGATTGTCGGCATCCTGCACGCCCGCGTTGCCGCCCCGCGCGCCGAACGGCGACACCTGGTGGGCGCTGTCGCCGGCAAAGATGACCCGATCGTAGACGTAGCGATCGAGCGTCCGGCACTGGAACACGTAGACACTGGTCCACGCCACCTCGAACGGAAGATCGGGGCCGAGCATCCGGCGGACTCGCTCGGTGACCCGCGCGGGGTCGCGTTCCCGCTGGACGTCGGCGTCGTGACCGAGCTGGAGGTCGATCCGCCAGACGTCATCGGCCTGGCGATGGAGGAGCGCCGTCTGGCCGGCGTGGAAGGGCGGCTCGAACCAGAACCGGCGCTCGGCCGGGAACGGTGCCCGCATCCGGACGTCGGTGATGAGGAACTTGTCGGGAAAGACCTCGCCCTCGGGGGTGAGGCCGAGCTGTTTCCGGATGCCGCTGCCCGCGCCGTCGCAGGCGATCAGCCAGTCGCACTCGAGCCGGTAGGTTCCCTCCGGCGTGGCGACGTCGATGGCCACGTGATCGTCGAACCGGGTCATTGCGCCGGCGGCATGGAGCCACCGGATGTCGGCGCCGACCCGCCGCAGTTGCTCGATCAGCAACTCCTCGACCAGATACTGCTGGAGATTGACGAAGGCCGGCATCCGATGGCCGCCTTCGGGCAGCAGGTTGAACTCGTAGAGCAGCGCGTCGCGGAAGAAGACCTTGCCGGTGTTCCAGGTGACGCCTCGGGCGCGGATCCGGTCGCCCACGCCACCGAACCGGTTCCAGATCTCGAGGCTCCGCTTGGCCTGGCAGATCGAGCGGGATCCCTCGCTGACCGTGTCATTGCGTTCGAGGACCACCGGGGTAATCCCCTCGGCGATCAGTTCGAGCGCCAGGGTCAGGCCCACCATGCCGCCACCGACGATGACCACCGGCCGGCGGACCGGGGTCGGCGCGTCCTGATCGGCCGAGCGGCGATAGGGGAACCGGGGCCGCGGGTCGAACCCGGTCATGCGCCCTGGCCGAGCTGTCGCCACATCTCGACGTCGCGCTCGGCCGTCCAGATCCGGGGGTGGTCGATGCCGGAGGCTTCGTCGAAGGCCCGGGACAGGTTGAACGGCATGCAGTGGTCGAAGATGACCCAGGAACCGTACCGGGGCCTCAGCGCGGCCATCGTCTCGGCGGCGATGTCGCGCAGGCCCTGGCCGCGGGCGACGCCGGCCGCCACCGTGCCGTAGAGGTCGGTCACGAAGCGGCGGGTCTGGTCGATCGCTTCGGCGGCAAGCGCGGGCGTCGTGAGGGCGTCACCCCGACCCGGAACGAGGCGTTCGGCGCCGAGAGCCGCGAGCGAATCGAGGGTGGTGGGCCAGTCCTTGAAGTGGGCATCGCCGCAGTAGGGTGTGGCTCCGTACTCCACCAGGTCACCGGAAAAGAGCACGCGTTCGGCCGGCAACCAGACGATCGTGTCGCCCTGGGTGTGGCCGCGGCCGGCGTGGGAGATCCTGACCTCCAGGCTTCCCATCCGGACCGTCAGGCTGCGTTCGAAGATCAGCGTCGGCCAGGTCAGGCCGGGCACCGAATCCACGCCGCGGAAGAGCCGGGGAAACCGGCCGATTTCCGAGTCCATGTCCTGGCGGCCCCGCTCCTCGATCAGGGCCAGGGTCGGCGCGCTGGCAATGATCTGCTCGGCTCGATAGGCGCTGGCCCCGAGGACCCGGACGGCGTGATAGTGGGTGAGCACCACGTAGCGGATCGGCTTGTCGGTGACCTGCCGAACCCGGGCGATCACGTCGGCGGCCATCAGGGGCGTGGCCTGGGTGTCGATGACCATGACCCCGTCGTCGCCGACGACGATCCCGGTGTTGGGATCGCCCTGGGCCGTGTAGGCGTAGGCGCGGCCGGGCGCCAGCTCGGTGAACGAGATGGTCTTGTCGGCGAGGTCGTTGGTGGACGCGAAACCCTTGGTCATTGGAGGGGCTCGGAGCTATTGGAGTGGCCACGGCTGGCCGTGGCCGGGATAGACGCGACGGGCTCCAGCGGCCCGCAGGGCCTGCCAGCTGGCGCGAACCTGGTCGGCCGCCTCTTCGGTGGCCATTCCGGGCAACGTCAGGTCGCCGGTGAACGCCTCGCCGGTGTCGAGCACGAGGGAGACGCTGTCGTCCGAGTGACCCGGCGTCGGGACGATCTGACCGGCGAACCCGAGACCGGCCAGCAGCGCGCGGCTCTGGTCGCAGCGGATGATCAGGTTGTCGCCCAGCACGATGTCGGTATACCGGTCGGCCGGCTTGATGTGGGCCTTCATGAGCGGAATGGCGGCGACCTGCTCTTCGGTCACGATCAACCGCATCCCCCGATTCTTGAGGTCCTGCGCCGCGCCGGCATGATCGATGTGGTAGTGCGTGGCCAGCCCGTGAGTGATCTCGGCCACGGGCACGTCGAGCCGCTTGAGCGCCGCCTCGAGCGCGCCGACCATCCCGGGCCAGCCGAGGTCCACCAGGAGGCGGGAGCGTCCCGCGCTCACGACCCAGAAATTGGTGGAGCGATAGCCGACGTTGACGATCGTGATGGTCGGGGGCATCGGTCGAGTGCGGGGATCGGGCGGAAGGTAGGCGGCCGGCGCGCGGAGGGCCACCCGAGGGTACTCGAAGCGGCCATCACCCGTCCTTCACCTCCCGTTCAACCGGGGCCGGGCACCTTCGGATTGGGCACTCGAAGAACCGCTCACTGGGGAGGAATTCCATGCCACGGTCCGCCAAGCCATCCGGTCGCCGTCTCGGGCACCGTGCCGCGCCCAAGGGACCCATCGCCACCCCGGTTCGACCCCGCCCCGAGGTCCGGATCATCGACGCGGCCGAGGTGCTGAGCGAGCCGGACCGCGCGTTGATCGCGCGGGAGGCCCGGAAGCTCTCGGCGTTCTTCGACCGGATCCTCGAGATCCGGGTGACTGTCACCGCCCCGCATCGGCGGCTCCACCGTGAGGTGATTGCCTTTCAGGTCCGGATCCACGTCAAGGTGCCGCTCGACGAGTTGATGGTCCGCCAGCGGACCGACGAGACCCTGGTGACGGCCGTCCAGGAAGCGTTCCGGGCCGCACGCCGCATGGTGCAGGACTACGTCGGCCGGCTTCGGGAGACGCGGTCCCGGGATCTCGTCGAGGCCTGACGACCCTCAGCCCGGCGACCGCACTCGCGGGCGGACCCGGACCTTCACGGCCCGGTCGTCGTCGATCTGGCCGAGCGCCCAGCGGGCCGCGCGCCGCACCGAATTCGATTCGTCGCGATCGGCCGCCTCGAGCGCCGGAATCGCCTCGGCGCTCTCGATCTGGCCGAGCGCCCAGACGGCGGCCACCCGGACGTCCTCGTCGCCGTCCTTGAGGAGCGGAATCAGGTGTCGGACCGCCCGGGCCGACTCGATCTCGCCTAACGCCCAGGCGGCGACGATCCGGACCTCCGGATCCCGATCCCGGAGCCCGGCGGCGGCGGCCTCCACTCCCGTTTCGGATTCGATCTCACCCAGCGCCCAGAGCGCCGCGTACTGAACGTCCCGCGCCGGGTCGCGGACCAGCGGTTCGAGCGCGCCGACGGCGTCGGCGCTTTCGACCTGACCGAGGGCCCAGGCGGCCATCCGCCGAACGGAGGGATCGGGATCGCGCGCAAGCCTGGCCAGGGGCGCGACGGCCGCGCGGTCCTCGATCTCGGCCAGCGCCCAGACCGCCGCCTCGCGCACCTCCTTCGAACGGTCGCGGAACAGTCCCTCGAGGGCGGGAATGGCCCGGGGGTCCTCGAGCTGGCCCAGCGCCCAGGCGGCCCGGCGCCGCACGGTCGGATCCTCGTCGGCCAGGGCGCGGCTCAGGGGGTCGAGCGCGTCGATGCGTTCAAGCTGTCCCAGAGCCCAGGCGGCCATGCCCCGGACCTGCGGATCGCGGTCGCGCAGGGCTCCGGTCAGGACACCGAGAGATTTGGGCGACTCGAGCTCGCCGAGCCCGAGGAGTCCGGTCTCCCGCAGGCCCGGGTCGGCATCGCGAACCAGGGCAGCGAAGACATCGTAGGCCCACGTCGGCCGGGACGACCCGATCATCCGCGCGGCGATCTTGCGGATGCAGCGATTCTGGTCTCGGAGGACGGCCCGGAACGCGCCCAGGACGCCCGGCTCCATGTCCCGCCGCCACCCGAAGCCGGGCATCGGGGGCATGATGACCCCGGGACCCGCGAAGGGCATCGGCATGGGCATCGGCATCGGCATCGGCATGGGCATCGGGAGGTCGTCGTCGTCCCGCCAGAACCCGCCGAAGTTGCCGATGGCCCGGCCGGCCAGCTGGCAGACGGCGGCGTCGGCCGTGCGCAGGCCCGCCAGGAGTCGGGCCACCTCGGCGGAATCGCGATATTGGGCCTGGGGGAGCGACAGAACGAGCGTCAGGGCGGCGACGATCATGGGGTGCTTTCGACGGGGGTGACACCGCTTAGATGGCCGACCCCCTCGGAACGTTGGGACCGCCCTTCCGGCCACCCCGTTCTCCCGGCAGATTGTAGCGGAACATCCCGCCCCACCCACTCAATCCAAGGAGTCCCCGATGTCGGCCTTCCGCCTCGCCGGCGTTTCCGTCGGCCTGCTGTCGGTCCTGGCGTGCGCCAAACCGGGCTCGTCGCTGCCCGCCGACTGGAGCGCGCAGCTCCTGACGGTGCGGGAACAGGTCTGGCGCGACTGGTTCGACGGCAACCCCCGACTCGGCGAAATGCTGACCGACGACTTCGTCGGGATCGGGTTCGGCGCCGGGCCCTGGGACACCAAGGAGACGACCCTGGCGGGCTCGAAGGAGTTTGCCGCCAGCGGCTCGAAGCTGGTGTCCCTGACCTTCCCGAAGACGACCACCCAGCAGATGGGCGACGCCGTCATCGTCTATTCCGATTACGAACTCAAGTTCGCGTCGGCCGCGGGCGAGGAAACGGCCCAGCGCGGTCGCGCCACCGAGGTGTTCGTCTGGAAGGACGGGCGGTGGCTCCACCCCGGTTGGCATCTCGATTCCGGCCAGTGAGACGACCGGACGCGCGATCGGATTTTCCCAGCGACTCGATCTCTGAGCCATTCGATGCCAATCCTGCCGTCCGCATCCTCGACCCCTTCCCTCCTGCTGGTCCTGCTCGCCGCGGCGACCCTGGCGCCCCGGCCCGCGAGCGGTCAGGCGGAGACCCCGTATCGCAACCTCTCGGCGCCGACCCATGAGGTCGTCACCGAGTACGAGGTCAAGGTCCCGATGCGGGACGGGATCTTCCTTTCGGCCAACGTCGTCCGGCCGAAAGGACCGGGCAAGTTCCCGGTGGTGATCAGCTACATCCCGTACGGCAAGGACCCCGATCGGTTCTTTGCCGAGCGGGGTTACGTCGCGATCTTCGCGGAAGCGCGCGGGACCGGCACGTCCGAGGGCGTGATGGCCGACTACTTCGTGGCCCAGTCGAACCGCGACGGGTACGATCTGGTCGAGTGGGCCGCCCGGCAGCCATGGTCGACGGGCAAGGTCGGGCTCTGGGGCATTTCGTTCGGGGCGATCAACGCGACCCGAATCGCCGCCCTCCAGCCACCG
>JAEUJH010000054.1 GCA_016794825.1 Gemmatimonadota bacterium | reverse complement strand
TCGCCGGCTCAACGCCGAGGAAGGTGTGACCTGCGCCATCGTCACCCACGACGATCGGCTGGCGGTCCGCTGCGACCGCAACATCCACCTGGTCGACGGCCTCGTCGACCGCGATCAGCGGACGCCCCAACCCGCCTGAGTCGTCCGCGTCGGTCGCCAGATGCTCGGGCGGCTACTCCCGAACCTGACTGACCTGCACCAGCGGCTGGACGTCCGTGTAGTTCGGGATGTCGGCCAGGATGTCCCGCGCGTGCGGGCCGAAGGCCGCCTGGAACGACGCGACCGACTCGAAGTACATGTGACCGATGGCCGCATAGGGTGGCGGGGCGCCGGGGCTGCCACCGCCGAGGCCCTCGTCGACGCGGGTCTTGAGGCAGGCCGCGCCGAGTCGTTCCCGCACCATCGGCATGTGGCGCTCGAGATAGTAGGTGAGGTCGAATCGGCTGGTGGCGGTCTTCGGGTAGAGGACGGTGACTTTGACCATGAACTCGGTTCCGGTGGGGGTGGAGGGCGTCAGCGAACGAACGTGACCCGCTTGGGCGGATCGGACGGGAACAACAGATAGAACTCATCGGCCCCTTCGAGCCGGCCCGGCACCACGAAGGCTTCCTCGACGGTGCCGCGAGTGAAGGCCAGCCGCAGCTGGAGCTCGGCGCCGAAATGAATGCCGATGGCGGAGACCGTCCCGCCGGTGCCATCGGTGGCCGTCCATTGGCCGGTCCCGTTGACCTGGGCCTCGGTCTCCGTCAGGTCGAGGGTCACGAACTCGATGCCGAGGCCGGAGACGGTGCCGCGCCAGCGACCGGTGAGATCGACGTCGCCCGGGTCGGTCGGGCCGCCGCAGCCGGCGAGCGCCGCCGCCAACAGGACCGAGGCGACCAGGCGCGGAAACCGCCGGGCGCGGGCCGGCGATCGGGGGAGTCGGTTCGTTAGGTTCACCTGGCGTTCATCTTCGAGTTGGGCCGGGTGGATGTCCATGCCCGTCAGGCCTCGAACGTCTTAAATTTCGCTTGTCATTTTCCATCGCGGCCCCGGAGGGCCGCGGCACCGCAAACGGGCGGGAGCATCGGCCAGGGCTACCGCTCCGCAAGGAACCGTTCAATGAATCAACATCGTCTGGCCGCCATCGCCACCCTTGCCCTGCTGGGGTGTGGCCCCGCCAGTAACCCGGTCGAGGTCGAGGCCCCGGCTCTGGGCCGATCCCGGCACGACAGCAGCGGCGATCCGACCTTTTTCGTCAACGCCACGGACGCCCCCCCGTTCGCGACCCGGGTCGTGAACCTCTGGGCGGTCCGGGGGAGGACCCGGGAGGCCCGGATCTACTACCAGCCCCGTCCCGGCGAAACCGACTCGACCGAATTCCTCCGCTTCAAAGTAGACGCCCGATCGCTCGTCGCGCGCCCCGACGGGACCCCCATCGCCGAGGGCGACTCGCTTCTGATTACGCTGACCGTCTCGGACGGTCCGGAACTGATCGTGGACTTCCAGCCGTCGGGCCTGCGGTTCAACCCACGGCGCCGGCCCGAACTCGAGTTCCGAATGGCCGAGTGCGATCTCGACCTGAATCGGGACGGCGTGGTCGATCAGTTGGATCGTGAGTTGCTCCGGACCGCCCGGATCTTCCGCCAGGAGTCGCTCGGTCTTCCGTGGGAGGCCCTCAGCACCACCCAGGCGGT
>JAEUJH010000456.1 GCA_016794825.1 Gemmatimonadota bacterium | reverse complement strand
CGAACGGGATCTGGTTCAAGGGCGGGCCCTACGGGAGCGACGTGAACTTCCCGGTGCCGTTCCAGGAGACCAACAACCCGAACTTCACCGGCTGCACCGACCGGAACGCCTGAGGTCGCGCACCGAACCGGGGTCGTGATCTCACGACCCCGACGACCGGGCGGGTGGAGGCCAACGCCTCCCCCGCCCGGTTCGTTTCTCCCCCCTCAACAGAGGCGCCGTTCCCCACGTATCTTGAGGTCGCCGGTTCGGCCGGCCGAGACCCCCACCACCCGGATTCCCGTATGCGCCTCCGCTCACCCGTCGCGCTCGTGTTCGGTTTCGTTCTGGTCGCGACACCGCTCGCGGCTCAGGGCCGGATCACCAGTCCCAAGGAACAGTTCGGCTTCGCGATCGGCGACGACTATCAACTGGCCACCTATACCCAGTTGACCGAGTACTGGAAGAAGCTCGACGCCGAGTCCGATCGGATGCGGCTCGTCTCGATCGGCAAGACGGCCGAGGGTCGCGACCAGTGGATGGCGATCATCACGTCGCCAGCCAATTTCGCCAAGCTGGAGCGATTCAAAGCGATCTCGGCCCGGCTGTCCCGCGCCGACGGGCTGTCGGAGGACGAGGCCCGGGCCCTGGCCAAGGAGGGCAAGACCGTCATCTGGATCGACGGTGGGCTCCACGCCACCGAGGTGCTCGGCGCGCACCAGCTCATGGAGCATGTCTACCAGATGGTGTCGCGGTCGGACGAGGAGACGACCCGGCTCCTCGACGACGTGATTCAGCTGGTCGTCCACGCCAACCCCGACGGCATGGAACTGGTCTCGAGCTGGTACATGCGGCGGGCCGACCCCACCAAGCGGTCGATCGCCGAGTTGCCGCGGCTCTATCAGAAGTACGTGGGACACGACAACAACCGCGACTTCTACCTGAACGCGATGCCGGAATCGAAGAACATCAGCCGGCAGATGTACCGCGAGTGGTATCCACAGATCATGTACAACCACCACCAGACCGGCCCCGCCGGCGCGGTGATGTTCGCTCCGCCGTTCCGCGATCCGCACAACTACAACCTCGACCCGCTCCTGATCAACTCGCTCAACATGGTCGGGAACGCGATGCACACCCGGTTTGCGGCGGAGAACAAGCCCGGCGTGGTCCAGCGCGAAGCCGCGAGCTACCAGACCTGGTGGAACGGCGGCCTCCGGACCACCGCGTATTTCCACAACCAGATCGGGATCCTGACGGAGACGATCGGCAGCCCGACGCCGATCGAGATCCCGGTGGTCCCGGAGCGGCTGGTGGCCGACGGCAACGGCACCTTCCCGATCATGCCGGGACCGTGGAAGTTCCGGCAGTCGGTCGACTATTCGATCACGGCCAACCGGGCCATCCTCGACTACGCCTCCCGGTATCGGGAGCACCTGCTCTACAACATCTATCTGATGGGGCGCACCGCCATCCAGAAGGGCAGCGCCGACACCTGGACGCTGTACCCCAGGCGGGTGGCCCGGATGCAGGCCGAAGCCGCCAAGGACGCCCAGGGCGTCAGTGGCGACTTCCGGGGCACCCGGATCGTCAATCCCCGATACTTTGCCGAGTGGCTCCGCCGGCCCGAGGATCGCGATCCTCGCGGATACATCCTGCCGGCCTCCCAGGCCGACCTCCTCACCGCCACCAAGTTCGTCAACGCCCTGATCGAGTCGGGCGTCGACGTCCACTACGCCACCGCGCCGTTCTCGGCGGGCGGCAGGTCATACCCGGCCGGCTCCTACGTGATCAAGACCGCCCAGGCATTCCGGGCTCACGTCCTCGACCTGATGGAGCCGCAGGACTACCCGAACGACATCCCGTTTCCGGGCGGCGCGCCCCGGGCGCCGTACGACAACGCGGGATACACGCTAGCGCTCCAGATGGGGGTCCAGTTCGATCGGCTGCTCGAGGGCTTCGACTGCCCCTGCGCCAAGGTGGCCGACGTCCTGGCCAAGCCGCCGCTGGCCCCGTCGATGACGGCGGCCGGCGGATACCTGCTGTCGCGGAAGGTCAATGACAGCTATCTGGCGGTCAACCGACTCCTGAAGGCCGGGCAACGGGTCGAGGCCAGCGGCTCCGATTTCTTCGTGCCGGCCACCGCGGCGGCAACCCGGATCCTCCAGACCGCCGCGAACGAACGTGGGTTGCCGGTGGCTCCGGGGTCCCGGCCCTCGGGGGCCACGCCCGTCCGGCCGTACCGGATCGGCCTCTGGGATCAGTACGGCGGGTCGATGCCGTCGGGGTGGGTCCGCTGGCTCCTGGAGCAGTTCGAGTTTCCGTTCGAGGTGGTGTTCGCGCCCACCCTCGATCAGGGAGCGCTCGACCGGAAGTTCGACGTCCTGGTCTTCGTGGGCGGTGCCATCCCGGCGCCCGTCGTCCGCGGGAACGCCGTGTCGTTGCGGCAGGGTGGCGGCGGGGGTGGCCAGCCATCGGCCGACCTCCCGGCCGAGTACGCCGCGCAGCTCGGCCGGATCAGCGCCGACAAGACCGTGCCCGCGCTCAAGGCCTTCCTCGAAGGCGGCGGCCGGATCGTGACCATCGGGAGTTCGATCGCGCTCGCCCGGCATCTGGACCTGCCGATCGCCGACCATCTGGTCGAGCGGACCCCGTCCGGTACGGTGCGGCCCCTGCCCCGGGAAAAGTTCTTCGTTCCGGCTTCCCTGCTGGAGGTCGCGGTCGACTCGACCGCCCAGAGCGCGGCGGGGATGTCGTCCCGGAGCATCGTGATGTTCGACGAAAGCCCGGTCATGCGACTCAACCCGGACGCCGGCGCCCACGGGGTCCGACCGGTGGCCTGGTTTGCCTCGGCCGACCCGCTCCGGAGCGGGTGGGCCTGGGGCCAGACCTATCTCGAGGGCGGGATCGCCGCGGCGGAAGCCACCGTCGGCCGGGGAACCCTGTACCTCTTCGGACCGGAGATCACCTTCCGGGCCCAGCCCCACGGCACCTTCAAGTTCCTCTTCAACGGGATCGTGGGCCAGTGAACCTCCTGAGAGCGTCCTTCATCGCGGCGGTGGTCCTGGCCGCGCCGGTCAGCGCGGCGGCCCAGCATTACATCCCTCACCGGGTGTTCGACAGCAAGAGCAAGAAATTCATCGATTTCGAACAGCTCGCGGCCCGGGCCGCGAGCGTCGACTTCGTGTTCTTCGGCGAGGAGCACGACAACACCGACACCCACTGGCTCGAGTTTGCACTGCTGCAGGCGGTCGAGCGGCGTCGCCCCAAGGCCACCGTGGCCTTGGAGATGTTCGAGCGCGACGTCCAACCCCTGGTCGACGAGTATCTGGCCGGGCGGACCTCCGAGGACGACTTCCTGAAGGGGTCGCGGCCGTGGCCGCGGTACCGGGACCATTACCGGGGCCTGGTCGAGTTCTCCCGGAACCACCAGTGGCCGGTCGTGGCCAGCAACGTGCCGCGGCGCCTCGCCTCGCTCGTGTCGCGGCGCGGCCTGGCGGCGCTCGACACCCTGCCTGACGCCGACCGCCCGTTCGTGGCGGGCGAGCGCCGATGCGAGGGCAAGGGCGATTACTTCAAGCGGTTCAGCGCCGAAATGTCCGGGATGGCAAGCCACGGCGGCGCCGACACCTCGGCCGCGGCCCGCGCCGCCCAGGTGCTCCGGATCTACGAGGCCCAGTGCCTCAAGGACGAGACGATGGCGGAGTCGGTCGCCCGAGCCTGGGCTCCGGGGGGTCTGGTCATCCACTACAACGGCTCGTTCCACAGCGACTACCGGCTCGGCACCGCCGAGCGGGTCCGCCGCCGGCTGCCGGACGGGCGGAGCCTGGTCATCAGCGCCATCCCGGTCGCCAACCTCGACTCGATCGCGCCCACCAAGGACGATCGGAAGCGGGGCGACATCCTGCTGTTCGTCCTCAAACCGCCCGCTGCCGACTCGACCCGGACGCCAACCCGCTGAGCGGCCCGCCGCGCCAGGAGGAAGCCCGACCATGCCCGCACTCCGCCCGATCGAAATCGCCGACGCCTCGCCCCGAGTCCGCGCGGTCTATGACGACATCATGGCCACCCGGCAGATCGACTGGGTCAACAACTTCTGGAAAATGCTGGCCCACGACCCCGCCTCGCTGGAGCGGATCTGGGCCGACATCAAGCAGGTGATGGCCCCTGGCGCCCTCGACCCCCTGGTCAAGGAAATGATCTACATCGCCGTCAGCGCCACGAACGGGTGCGAGTACTGCGTCGCGTCGCACACGGCGGCCGCGCGGAAGAAGGGGATGTCGGACGCGATGCTGGGGGAACTGCTCGCCGTGGTCGGAATGGCCAACCAGACCAACGCGCTGGCCAACGGCTATCGGGTGGAGGTCGATCCGGCCTTTCAGTGAGTGGGGCGGAAGATCTCCGCCAACCCCGCCTCCAGCTGCGCCAGCGCCACCGGCTTCCGGAGCACCATCCGGACGCCGGCCGCCTCGAGTTCGGTCGGCTCGAGGTCCTCCATGTATCCCGTGAACATCAGAATCGGAACGTCGGGCCGGATCCGGTGGATCTCGGCCGCCAGTTCGAGCCCGCTCATGCCCGGCATCGAGTAGTCGGTCACGATGAGGTCATAGCCGGTCGGGTCGCCCCGGAACAGGGCCAGGGCCTCCTCGGGGCTGGCAGCCTTGGAGGGGGTGTAGTCGAGCAGCTTGAGCTGGCGGACGGTGACCTCCCGGAGGGCCGGCTCGTCGTCGACGTAGAGGATTCGTTCGCCCATGCCCGTCGCCATCAGGGTTTCAGGGGCCGGCGGGATGACGAGTTCAGTTTCCACCGCCGGGAAGTAACACCGGAACTCGGTTCCCCTCCCGAGTTCGGAGTCCATCTCGATCGCCCCTTGGTGGGCCGATACGATGCTCCGGACGATGGCCAGGCCCAGGCCGGTCCCCTGGCCGGGCGCCTTGGTGGTAAAGAACGGCTCGAAGACCCGGTCGCGGATCTCATCGGGAATCCCGCCCCCGGTGTCGCGGACCTTGAGGACCGCATACCGCCCCTCGCGGAGGTACGGCTTTTCCCGGGCGATGTGATCGTGCACGAAGATCGGGTCGATCCCGATCTCGATCGCGCCGCCGGTGGGCATGGCCTGCGCCGAGTTGGTGGCCAGGTTCATGACGACCTGATGGAGCGAGGTCTCGTCGGCGGACACCCAGACCGGCGCGACCGGCCGGTTGACGGCCACCCGGATGTTGGCCGGAAGCGCCGATCGGAGGAGTTCCTCCGACGCCACGACGGTGCGACCGAGGTCGAGGGTCTTGGGATGGGCCTCGGTCCGGCGGCTGAAGGAGAGGATCCGTTCGACCACGCCGCGAGCCCGGGCAGCCACTTCGAGTAACTTTTCCAGATCGTGTCGAGGCGCGGAGTCAGTTACGACCTTCAAAGTCAGTTCAGCGTAGCCGACTATGGCCGCGAGGAGATTGTTGAAGTCGTGCGCGATGCCGCCGGCCAAGGTGCCGAGAGCCTCGTGCTTCTGGGCCTCGCGGAGCTGCTGCTCCAGCACCGTCCGCTCCGCCTCGGCCTCCCGCCGGGCGGTGATGTCGACGATCGAACTGATGACGAAGGAGCCCTCATCGGTGACTACCGGCGTGAGGCCGATCTCCACGGGCACCTCGGTCCCGTCCTTCCGGACGCCGAACAGGTCGCGGCCGGTGCCCATGGCCCGCGCCCGGGGGTTGTTGAGGAAGCCGGCGCGGAAGTCGCCGTGATGACCCCGGAACCGGGTCGGCACCAAGGTGTCCACACTCTTGCCGAGCAGGTCCTCGCGGGAGTACCCGAACATCCGTTCGATTTCCCGGTTGACCAGGACGATCCGGCCGTCCCGATCGGTCATCAGGATCCCGCTCGGTGCCGACTCGAGTGCGGCCCGAAGTCGCATCTCCAAGGAAA
>JAEUJH010000441.1 GCA_016794825.1 Gemmatimonadota bacterium | reverse complement strand
GCCGCAAGCGTGGCAAACGCGAATCGACCAAGGCGGACCTCAGGCATTACGGAACCCGGTAGTGACAGGGCGAATTGATGCATGTTGCCACCGCCCAAGTACCCTGTGCTGGTCGGGGCCGACCCGCAGACTCGAATCCGGTCGCAAACGCTTCCATGAAGGCACCCAACGTGTAGCCGCATCGGCCGTAGCAGGCCCGGTGACCCGGATAAAGGTACGGGAGGGCCTGGCGAGCCGGAACAGCCTCGCGCCCGCCGAACATGTCAGCCCACAAATCTGAAAGGCACTGAGCCGTGCAGGAGTTGCGGGAACTCGCTCCTCCGCCTCCGCCCCCAGCCACAACGCCCCCTTCCACCGGGCCCGGTCGGCGTCACTGAACCCCTCCGTATCCGTCCCCCCGTGCTCTTGCCCCAGTAGTCGTACGTGTAGGTCCGCCGCACCTGGTTCGCCTCGTTCGTCAACGCGATCACGTTCCCCAGCCCGTCCAGCCGGGCATAGAACCGGGTCCCCGCCGGCTGCTTGATGAGCGCATGCGGCTGGTCGAGCCCGGCCTGGGCCGAGCGGGGCCACGGAAATCGCCCCCCAACAATGGCGGGCCACGTACTGGAATCGGACAATCAGCTTGGACACGTCTTCGGGTGTCCAAGGCGGCATACATCTGACCGCCTGCGCTTCATTGGAGTGTACCATCATCGACGCCTCTCGGTGTGAATGAGAGAAAGGGGGGGGGCATCTCGTCAAGCAACCGTTGGAGCCCGCGACGTCGTAGTCGCCCTGCGGGGCCGACCTCTTCCCGTTATCGTTCGCGACCACCATCGAGGTTCCCATGACCCGACAGACCCGCCTTTGGTCCACCGCGGCCCTTCTGCTCCTGGCCGCCTCCGTCACCGGCTTCGCACCCCGTCCGGCGGCACCGCTGACCCCGCGCTTCAACCACGTGATGCTCTACGTCGGTGATCTCGAAGCGTCGATTGCCTTCTACACGAAGGCCTTCGACGTCCGGGTCACCCAGCGGATCGACACCCTTCGCGTCACCCGGCCGGACGGCTCGGAGGCGACCAACGCCGTCCGGATGGCCTTTCTCCGGTTCCCGGGTCAGGACTTCGTCCTCGAACTCGCCGAACGGCGGGTGCCGAACGCCGGGCCGGCGCCGTTCTACCAGCATCTGGGCGTGGACGTGGCCGACATCGAGGCGGCCGCGAGGCGGGTGCAGACGGCGGGCGGCCGCGACTGGTCGGGTATCTCGACGGTCCGGACCAACCGGGGGACGGTCGCCCGGAACGGGTTCTTCAAGGGACCGGACGGCGAGATGGTCGAGCTGATGCAGCTCGTCCAGGGCGAGTTCTGATCGTCCAACAGCCCGACGAACCCACGCGGGCCGTGGCTCTCGGCCGTAGCGGTATGACCCGGCCCTGAACTGGACGGGCGCCGGGCGCCGCTTGCCACGTTGCGGCCCCTCTGGCGTTTGGTTGGAAGGAGCTGCGCAATGAAGGGCCGGGCCGAGGACGAGCTGGTGGCGGTCGCGTCCGCTTGGGACCGAGCGATGGTTGGAAACGATCCGGACGAGATCGGGTTCTACATGGCCGATGACTGGATCATCGTCGGGCCGGACGGCAGGATCGGCGACAAGGCGACCTTTCTGCAACTGGTGAGAACGGGAGCGCTGAGTCACGACGTCATGACGACCGAGGACCCGCAGGTCCGCGTGTACGGCGGCACCGCGGTGGTGACGGCGCGAGGGGTGTCCGCCGGGCAGTACCAGGGCACGCCGTTCCACGACGTCGAGCGCGCCTCGTCGGTCTTCGTGAAACAGGATGGACAATGGCGGTGTGTGTTGACCCACCTGTCCCGGCTTGCCCCGGACTGACCGAATGGGGGACGGTCGCACAGCGATCACTTCACGCCGAGGAGCCGCCTGGCTCCATCGAGCGACCGGAACAACTCCTCGAAACTCTCGACCACGAAGAGCACCGGTTGGAGCCGGTCGATCTCGAACGGCGTCTCGAGCACCTCGGCCAGGTCGAACGGCCGCCGGTCGCAGCCGGGGCCGAGCGCGTGACGCGCCTCCGCGGTCGAGGAGATCAGCCCACTGCCATAGACCCTCACCTCACCCCGCTCCGCCACCAGGCCGAACTCGACCGTGAACCAGAACAGCCGGGCCAGCCGCTCGACCGCGGCCGGCTCCGACGCCCGGGCGGCCAGCGCGCCGATCCGCCCGAGGAACTCGGCGAACGTCGGATCGGCGTGGAGCGGCACGTGGCCGAAGACGTCGTGGAAGATGTCCGGCTCGGGGGCGTAGTCGAGCGACTCCGGCGACCGGACCGTGACGGTGGTCGGAAAGCGGCGCCGGGCCAGCCGCGCAAAGAACGCCGGCGCCGGGAGGTACCCGGCCACCGCGACCGCCCGCCATCCGGTCCGGGGCGCCAGACGGCGGTTCACCTCGCGGAGATTGGGGATCCGGTCGGGGTCGAGCCCCACCGCGGCCAGTCCGGCGAGGAACACCCGGGACGCCTGGTCCGGAAGATCGGTCATCCGGCGCCGATAGAGCGTTGCCCAGACCGCGTGATCGGAGACCCGATACCCGCTCCACCGCTGGCGGGCGGCCGGGGCGCGACGTGCGATCAGGGTGGCGGACGACGACTCGGACGACATGGCGACTCTCCGGAACGGGAAAAAGAAAGCGGCCCGTGGAATCCACGGGCCGCGGCAACGATCGGAGTTGGGTTGCTGTCAGCTGCTACAGATCAACGCCTCCGGCTGCGGCCCGGGAAAGGGTCGCGTAATAGTACCGGCGGGCGCGGAGCGAGGCGGACATGGGAGGTAAGGAAACCCCGGCGCGACGATTTGGGAAGGCCGGGGTCCGAGCGGAAGGCCCGAAGGGCGGGATCGAGGATGATGACCGACCATGTTCAGACTTCCGCTCACCTGTTGAGCGCTTCCTCCGCCCGGGACCGTAAGACCGGTTGGGTTCAGCGCCTGGTCCAGGCCGATCCCGTTTGGTTGGCGCTCAAATTGGCAGAGCGGGGAACGGCCGCTCTTGCCGCTCTTACCTCCAGGTGTGCCATCCTACCTGGACCGCCGCGACAATTCCCCGAACTAGGCATCCGAAAGCAGCAACCCCCGTCCCAATGCCGCTCCACAGGGCGATGGAGGACTCGCCCTTGAGCAAGACAAGGCTCGCGAGGGTCAGCGCCGCGCCAAGACCCATGTACTTGAGCAAGACTCTCTGATGCTTGGTCTTGCGCTCAACCGGTTCGCCGCCACTATGGGCTGAGCGTCGGTAGTCCATCCAAACGGCATACAACGTGACAGCACCGGCAAGAACCGACACAACCCGAACGAACCCGTTCTCAACGTCCGCCATCGACCGCCTCCCGTCGAGCCCGGGGGAACCCATCTGCCAGACTTCCGCCGAGGAAGGGCCCGGGAATCAGGCCGTAAATTGCAGAGATCAGTCCAACCCCATTCGGCACAACCGCCAACCCGGTCACAACGGCCCCGTTGGGCGGCGTGCCGCCGCTACGCTTCGAAGGCCACCCAAGATCCACTATTGTCCGCGGCTCGCAAAGGCGTCTCGGTTTCGGGCACAGCCATCCGTCGGCCTGGGAGGGGAACGGTGAGCCGCGCGGGTCTCGCAACGCCGCATCCCGAATTCGAGGGCGCTTCCAAAGTTCACGCCCCAGCCCACCGCCGAACAATGTCGCGCCGGCTGCGACGGAAAACAGGTGAAACGGCCGCCAAGTGCTTGGGGGCCCAATGTGCGCCCAAGCGGCCACCGAGACCACATCCACGACTGCGCCAGCGGCTCGCAAGCCCGGCACCACCGACAATCCGGCCAAGGCGACGCGACCCCGCATTTGGCGGGTGACTTGGCAGGACCCGCTCTTCGGCCGGCCCCTGGTTGCGCCCCGCCCCCGGGCCGCAGGAGGTCGCCCACGCCGGTTGGCCAGTAGCTGCCGCCCCAATCGATCACATGCACCGGGATCATGGTGCTCACTCGCCGCCCGGTCACCCCAAGGTCCGGTAACACCCGC
>JAEUJH010000428.1 GCA_016794825.1 Gemmatimonadota bacterium | reverse complement strand
GGCTGGAGTCTGATCTGGGACGTGAGCCCGGATGACGTCGCCGCGATCAGCAGCACGGCCTACCAGCGGATCTTCAACTTCGACGGCGAGAACCGCCGCCTCTACCTCTACGACACCGAAGGCCGCGACGCCGCCGTCCTTGCGGCCCTCGATCCCGAGACCGGCCGACGAGAGACCATCTTTGCCGACAGCCGGGGCGATCCCGCGGGGGTGCTCTATCACCCGGTGACGCGGCAGGTTCAGGCCTATGCCACCATGTGGACCCGAACCACCTGGACCGTAATCGATAGTTCGGTCCAGGCGGACTTCGACCGGCTTGCCAAGGTGGCCGACGGCGACCTCAAGGTCCTGAGTCGCTCCGACGACCTCGGCAAATGGGTCGTCCAGTACACCCTCTCCGACGCGCCGACCGCGTTCTATCTCTACGACCGGGCCTCCGGTCGGGCCACCCGCCTGTTCGTCGGGACTCCGCAGCTCGCCGGCTTCCGGTTCTCGAAGCTGCATCCGTTCGAGCTCACCTCGAGCGACAGCCTGCCGCTGGTGTCGTACTACCTGCTCCCCCCGTGGACCGATCCCGACGGCGACGGCCAGCCGGCCGCACCCGTCCCGGCCGTGGTGCTGGTCCATGGCGGTCCTGGCGACGAACGAGCCCAATGGGCCTTCGGCCCGTTCGTGCACTGGCTCGCCAACCGCGGATATGCGGTGCTCTATCTCAATTTTCGCGGGTCGCCAGGGTTCGGGAAGAAGTTCCTCAACGCCGCCAACATGGAATGGGGCGGCAAGATGCACACCGACTTGCTGGAGCAGGTCGACTGGGCCATCGAACGGAAGATCGTCGCGGCGGGCAAGGTCGCCATCATGGGCGGAAGCTACGGCGGGTACGCCACCTTGGTCGGCATGACGATGACGCCCGATCGATTTGCCTGCGGCATCGACCTGGTCGGGCCGTCGAACCTCGAGAAGTTCATGCCGCACTGGAACGTCGACCGGATGGCGGTCGTCGTCGGCGATCCGCGCACCGAGGAAGGGCGCCGGCATCTCCGCGCCCGATCGCCCATCAATTTCGCCGGCCAGACCAAGAATCCGGTGCTGATCGGCCAGGGCAGCAACGACTCGCGGGTCCCCAAGTACCAGAGCGACACGGTCGTTGCCGCCATGCGCGGGGCCGGGGTTCCGGTGGTCTACGCCGTCTACCCCGACGAAGGCCACGGGCTGGTCCGGCCGGAAAACAGCTTCTCGTTCTGGGCCATTGCCGAGCAGTTCCTGGCTCGCTGCCTTGGCGGCCGAGCCATGCCGCTGCCGCCGTCGTTTGCCGGCTCGTCGATTCAGGTGGAAGCCGGCGCGGACTACGTGCCGGGCCTGGCCGCGGCCCTGGCGGCCACCGACTCCCTCACTCGGAAGACTCCATGAAACGCCGAACCTTCGTCGCCTCGGTTGGCGCGGCCGCTCTGCCGCGGTTCCGGTGGCAGACGCCGTCGCTGGTGCTCCTGAACGGCAACGTCGTCACCATGGATCGGGCCCGGCCCCGCGCCGAGGCGGTGGCGATCTGGGGCGATCGGATCGTCGCGGTCGGCGGACGGGACGAGGTGGCGCGGCTCGCCGGGCCGGCCACGACCAAGGTGGACCTCGGCGGCCGCACCGTGGTGCCCGGGTTCATCGACGCGCACTCCCATCCGGCTGGATCCGGTTTGATGCACCTGACCCGGATCGACTGCGATCTCCGGTCGATCGACGCGATCCAGGCCGCCGTCCGCGAACGCGCGGCCCGGACGCCCGCCGGGGAGTGGGTGGTGGGCTTCAAGTACGACGACACCAAGACCCGGGATGGCCGGCCGCTCTCCCGCGCCGACCTCGATCTGGCCGCTCCCAACCATCCGGTCCTGATCGAGCATCGGGGTGGTCACACCGCCTACTGCAACTCGGCGGCGTTCCGGTTGGCGGGCGTCACGGCGGCCACCGCCGATCCGCCGGGCGGCAAGATCGATCGCGACGAACGGGGCGAGCCCGCGGGCCGGTTGGCCGAGACCGCGGTCGGGCTGGTCGAGCGCCACGTGCCGGTTCGGTCCACCCCGGCCGACCGACAGGCGGGGGTCAAGCTGATTTCGCAGATGCTGGCCAAGGCCGGCATCACCTCGGTTCACGACGCCAGCGCGTCGGTGGCCGACTTCCGCGCCTATCAGGACGCCCGCGCCGCCGGCGAACTCGGCACCCGAGTGTACGTCCTGGTGTACGCCAACGAGATCGATCGAATCATCGCGGCCGGCCTCCGTCAGGGGAGCGGCGACGACTGGGTCCGACTCGGCGGGATGAAAACTGTCTGCGATGGCTCCATTTCGGAGCGCACCGCGCGGCTGGCGGAACCGTACGTGGGGCGGCCGACCGACTTCGGGATCCTGGTCAACACCCCGGAGCAGCTCTGGCCCCAGCTCGAGAAGGCCCATCGGGCCGGGCTCCAGATCGGGGTCCACGCCAATGGCGACGTCGGGATCGACCTCGTTCTCGACCTCTACGAACGGCTCCAACGCGAAGCACCCCGAACCGATCCGCGGTTCCGCCTGGAACACTGCACCGTGGTGACCCCCGAGCTGGTCCGCCGCATTGCCGCGCTCGGCGCCATCCCGACGCCATTCTCCACCTACGTCTACTGGCACGGCGAGAAGATGAAGGAGTACGGCGCCGAGCGGCTCGATCGGATGTTTGCCCTCCGAAGCATGCTCGACGCCGGCATCCGGCCGACCTTTGCCTCGGACTACCCGCCGGGTCCGTTCGAGCCGATGATGGGCCTCCAGTCGATGACCACCCGGACCGACATGAAGGGAACGGTCTGGGGCGGCAGCCAGAAGATCTCGGTCGACGAGGCCATTCGGGTCGCCACGGTGCACGGGGCCTGGGCTTCCTTCGAGGAAGACCGGAAGGGCTCGCTCGAGGTCGGAAAGCTGGCCGACCTCGTGGTGCTCGGTCGCGACCCGTATCGGGAGCCGCCGGAGTCGCTCGTCTCGATCCCGATCGAGCGGACGATGGTGGGCGGGCGGTGGGTGTACGAGGCGTAACACCGCCACCCCTGCCTGAAATGCCGGGCGGTGACAGATTACCGGGGTCCCGATCTCGCGAGTTGCCGATGCGCCCGATCCACGCCCTGGTTCCCCTGCTCCTGGCCGCCGGTCCGGCGGTAGCGGTCGCGCAGGATCATGCCCACACCCCGGGCATGCAGCACCCGGCGGCCGCGCCGACGCCGGTCAGCCCGGGCCAGGCGGCGTTTGCGTCCCTCAGCGAGATCGTCGCCATCCTGTCGGCCGACAGCACCACGAACTGGAGCAAAGTCGACCTCGAGGCCCTGCGTCGGCACCTGATCGACATGGACGATGTGGTGATGCGGGCCACGACGCGGGCGACACCGGTGCCCGGGGGCGTCCGGATCGCGGTGGAGGGCACGGGTCCGGTCCGCGCCGCCATCCGGCGGATGGTGGTGGCCCATGGCGGAGCCCTCGACGCGCTGCCCGCCTACCGGGCCGAAGGCACCGAGACCCCGACCGGCGCGCTCCTCGTCGTCCGCGCCGAGGATCCGAACGATTCCCGGGCGGTGGCTCGAATCCGGGGCCTCGGGTTTGCCGGCTTGCTGACGGAGGGCAGCCATCACGCGGTGCATCATCTCCAGTTGGCGCGCGGCGAGAATCCCCACGGCGGCCATCACTGATCGCGGCCGATGTCCCGAGCATTCGTCAAGGAGGATGGCGATGGCGCCGCGCCCCGCTACTCCCTCCCGCCGCTTGGCGACCCCGGGTTTGCCCGGGCCGCCGCCCGCGCCCTGCTGATCGGCGCCAACAACGGCGACACCGCCAGCGCCGAAGAAGCCACCGGGCATCTCTGGGGCGACCCGGCCCTGATCGAGCCGATGCGCCAGCTCCTGGCCGAAGCGCTCGAGCGGGGCGACGATCGGACCGAGGTGCTGGCCGCCCGCTATCTGCGGGCCGCGGGCGCCGAAGTCGATTGACCTCGCCCCGTCCTCGCGAGTCCGATAGAATACCTCCGTCCCTCCAGCCGAGCCGACCGTGACCGCTTCCCGCCGAAAAACCCAGGTGCAGTACGACGCCATCGTGGTGGGTTCGGGCGCCGGCGGCGGGATGGCCGCGCTCCATCTGACGGTCAACGGACTCAAGGTCCTGCTGCTCGAAGCCGGCCGGAACTACGATCCGGTCCGCGAGACCCCGATGTTCCAGCTCCCGAAGGACGCGCCGCTCCGGGGCGACAGCACGCCCGGCAAGCCGTTCGGCTTCTTCGACGCCACCGTCGACGGGGGATGGCGGGTCCCGGGCGAACCGTACACCAACGCGCCCGGCTCGAACTTTCTCTGGTGGCGGGCCCGGATGCTCGGCGGGCGCACCAATCACTGGGGCCGGATCGCGCCCCGCATGGGGCCCTACGACTTCAAGCCGCGCTCCCGCGATGGCCTGGGCTTCGACTGGCCGCTCACCTACGACGAGCTCGAGCCCTACTACGACAAGACCGAGGCCCTGATCGGCGTCTACGCCCACTCCGAGAGCCTCGAGAACACCCCGGTGTCCCGGAACGGCACCCAGCTCCCGCCGCCGAAGCCCCGAGCGTTCGAGCTGCTGACCCGCAAGTTCTGCAAGCCGCTCGGCATTCCCGTCATCCCAGCGCCGATCGCGGTCCTGACCCAGAAACAGGACGCCGAGAAGTGGCCCGCCCGGCTCTTCCCGGGCAACGCCCTGGCCCAACGGGTCATCCGCGACTCGATGCGGTCGCGCCAGGCCTGCTTCTACGCCACCGACTGCGGACGGGGCTGCTCGATCAAGGCCAATTTCCAGTCGCCCACGGTCCTGATCCCGCCCGCGCTCGCCACCGGCAACCTGACGATCGTCCCCAACGCGATGGTGCGTGAGGTGACCCTCGACAACCGAGGCCGCGCCAGCGGAGTCGTCTACATCGACAAGACGACCCGCGCCGAGGTCCGGGTCCGGGCCCGCGTCGTGGTGCTCGCCGCCAGCGCCTGCGAAACCGCCCGGATCATGCTCAACTCGAAGTCGAGCCTGTTCCCGAACGGGATCGCCAACGGCAGCGGTCTGGTGGGGCGCTATCTGATGGACACGGTCGGCGCCGGCATCGGCGGCCAGATCCCGGCGCTCGAGAACCTGCCGCCGCACAACGACGAGGGTACCACCAGACACCACCTCTACATCCCGTGGTGGCTCTACGGCGAGCAGAAGGCCAATCGGATGGACTTTGCCCGCGGCTACCACGTCGAGTTCGGCGGCACTCGCGGCATGCCGGGCCCCGGCATCTTCTCGGGCCTCGAGCACTACACCGACGGAGCCTACGGCCGGCGCTTCAAACAGGAAGCCCGCCGCTACTACGGCTCGTTCGTCTGGTTCGACGGCCGCGGCGAGATGATTCCGAACGAGGACTCCTACTGCGAACTCGACCCCACCGTCGTCGACCAGTGGGGCATCCCGGTCCTCCGGTTCCACTGGAAGTGGAGCAGCCACGAGAACAACCAGGCCGCCCACATGATCAAGACCTTTGCCCAGATCATCGAGTCGATGGGAGGGAAGGTCGGCGGCAAGGTCGAGCCGGACGGATCGAAGCTCATCGCCAAGGGTGGCGAGATGATCCACGAGGTCGGCACCGTGCGGATGGGCGACGATCCCAAGACCTCGGTCCTCAACCCGTTCTGTCAGGCCTGGGACGTCAAGAACCTGTTCGTCACGGACGGCGCGCCGTTCGTCTCCAACGCCGACAAGAACCCGACCATCTCGATCCTGGCCCTGGCCTGGCGGACCTGCGACCACCTCGTCGCCGAAATGAAACGGGGGAACATCTGATGGATCGCCGCGATCTGCTCAAGACCATCGGCGTCGGAGCCGCGCTGCCGATTCTGGGCTCGCCCTCGGCGCCCGCGCAGGATCCGCCGGCCCCGCAGGGCCCGCCGTGGACCGGACCGACGGGCACCGACACCGACCCCGACCTGCTGCGAGCCAAGGCCACCTGGCCGAAGCTCCTGACCGAGCCCGAGCTGGCGACGCTTGCCGCCCTCTGCGACGTGATCATCCCCGCCGACGAGAAGAGTCCGGCCGCCAGCGCCGTCGGCGTTCCGGACTACATCAACGAGTGGGCCAGCGCGCCCTACGACTACCAGCGGGGCGCGCTGGTGACGATCCGCGGCGGACTGATCTGGCTCGACGGCGAATCGACCCGC
>JAEUJH010000419.1 GCA_016794825.1 Gemmatimonadota bacterium | reverse complement strand
ACCCCGTGTTTCACGTGAAACAGGCTACCGGGATCTCCGCTTCACCACCTCCATCACGATCGCCTGAAGGTCGGATGGTGAGATCCCGGGGATCCTGGACGCCTGGCCCAAGGTCCCGGGGCGGCGCAAGGCCAACTTCTCCCGGGCCTCGAACGATACCGACCCAAACGACCGGTACTCCAGATCCCCAGACAACTCGAACCCCTCCAGCTCGGCCAGCTTCGCCACCATCTCACGCTCCCGCTCGAGATAGCCGCCGTACCGAATCTCCACCTCCGCCCAGGCGGCCTCCGACGGGTCGACCTCCA
Source organism: Gemmatimonadota bacterium (assembly GCA_016794825.1). Taxonomy (GTDB): domain Bacteria; phylum Gemmatimonadota; class Gemmatimonadetes; order Gemmatimonadales; family GWC2-71-9; genus SHZU01. The sequence continues at coordinate 3,512 of JAEUJH010000419.1, read as the reverse complement.
CGCCGGCCCCCTCCAGGAGAGGCACCAGGCCAACGCCAGGACGCTTCACCAGCTCGATCACGCGAACGGGCTCGTCGATCCCCCGCTCCCCAGCCCCAGCCAGCACCCGGTTGGCACCCTTCGGACCCACGGCGGTCTCCGCCGCCAAACGGAACACCCGGTCCTCGGCCTCCAACCGCTCCTCCACCACCCGTCGCTCTTCGTCGCTGAATAGGCCAAGTCCCAGCGCGATCGGCGCCAGACGCCGGAGCGCGTTGTCCTGCCGATGTAGCAACCGGAACTCGGATCGCGAGGTGAACAGCCGATACGGCTCATCCACCCCTCGGGTGACGAGATCGTCCACCAGAACGCCAATGAACCCGTCCTGACGCCCCAGCACGATCGGCTCGCGACCCAGAACGGCGGCCGCGGCGTTCAGACCGGCGATGACCCCCTGGCCAGCCGCTTCCTCGTACCCAGTCGTGCCATTGACCTGCCCAGCCAGGTACAAACCCGGAACCGCCCGGACCTGTAGGGTCCGATCCAGTTGAGTCGGGGGGTAGTAGTCGTACTCGATGGCGTAACCAGGCCTCGTCATCTCGACCCGCTCGAGCCCCGGGACCGACCGGAGGTACTCGACCTGCACGTCAGGCGGCAGCGAGGTCGACAGCCCGTTCACGTACATCTCCCGGGTGTCCAGCCCCTCCGGCTCCAGGAACACCTGGTGACGCTCCGCGTCCGGGAAGCGAACGATCTTGTCCTCGATCGAAGGGCAATACCTCGGCCCTCGCCCGCTGATCGCCCCGCCGTACAGCGCCGACTCCCGCAAGTGCCCGGTGATGATCTCCTTGAGCCGCTCCCCCGTGTGCGTCAGATAGCACGGAAGCTGAACCGGATGGCCGGACCGCCCGTGATGCGAGAACCAGTAGGGCTCGGGATCGCCATCCTGACGCTCGAGTCGGGCCAGATCAACCGTCCCACCGTCGACCCGAGGGGGCGTGCCAGTCTTGAATCTTTCGACTGTAAGTCCAAGTGATTCAATGTCTTGCGCGACATCGACAGCGGGCGGTTCGCCGGCTCGGCCCGCCGGGATCAGGGTCGTGAGCCCAAGGTGGATCCGCCCCCGGAGGAAGGTCCCCGCAGTCAGCACCACCGCCCCCGCCCGGTACCGCCGTCCGTCCGTCGTCGTCACCCCTGTCACCCGCCCACCCGACCGGTCGAGCCGCGCCACCGTGCCCTGCGCGAACCCGACGTTAGGCAGTCGCTCCAGTTCCCGACGCACCGCCCGACGATAGAGCCCGCGGTCGCACTGCGCCCGCGGCGACCAGACCGCCGGACCCTTCGACCGGTTCAGCATCCGGAACTGGATCCGCGCCTGGTCCGTGGCCCGCCCCATGATCCCTCCCAGGGCGTCGACCTCCCGGACCACCGTGCCCTTGGCGATCCCCCCGATGGCCGGGTTGCACGACATCTGACCGATCGTCTCGAGGTTCTGGGTCAGCAACAGCACCCGGGCCCCCATGCGCGCCGCCGCCGCGGCCGCCTCGGCCCCGGCATGCCCGCCTCCGATCACCACCACGTCGTACCCGATCATGCCGGGGAAACTACGACCACCCCCCAAAAACAAAAGGGCGGAAGCCCGTCGGCTCCCACCCCACCGCCCGCTATCTTTTCCCATCCGTCTCCGTCAATCCAGTGCCATCCGCGTCAGGTCAGGAGGAGTCCATGCCTCGTGTTCCCTTGTGGCGGTACGCCCTCGCCGGCCTCGTCGGCGTGGCATCAACGGCATCCGCGCAGAACCGCCCGGGCTCGGCCTATCACGTGCCGACGACGACCCGCCCTACCCCGGCCTGGTACGACGACGCCAAACTCGGGATCTTCATCCACTGGGGGGCCTACTCCGTTCCCGCCTGGGCGCCGCCACTCACCCCCGCGGACGTGGCAACGTTCGACTGGTCCCACGCGATGGAGAACAACCCCTACGCGGAGTGGTACCTCAACACCATGAAGTTCCCCGACTCGCCCACGGGCCGCCACCACGCCGCCACCTGGGGCCGGAACTTCGACTACACCAACTTCTTCCGAACCTTCGACCAGGAGTCGCGCCGCTGGAACCCCGACCAGTGGGCCCGGCTGTTCCGGCGCACCGGTGCCCGGTACGTCGTCCTGACCACCAAGCACCACGACGGATTCCTCCTCTGGCCGAGCCGCCAGGTCAACCCGAACCGGCCCGCCGACCTGCAGCACACGACCCGCGACATCGTCGGCGAACTCACCGCCGCCGTCCGCCGGAACGGCATGAGGATGGGGCTCTATTACTCGGGCGGCCTCGATTGGAGCTTCAACCCGGCCCGGATAGACGACGTCCCGTCGATGCGGAAGACGATCCCGAACACCGAGGCCTACGGCCGCTACGCCGACCAGCACTGGCGCGAGCTGATCGAGCGCTACCAGCCCAGCATTCTCTGGAACGACATCGGCTATCCGTCCACGGGCCAACCAGCCGCCATCGTCCGGGACTTCTACGCCCGAACCCCGGACGGCGTGGTCAACAATCGTTGGGGGAACGACCTCGGCGACTACCTCACCCCGGAATTCCAGAACGTCCCCGACGTACCGCCCCACAAGTGGGAGTCGTGCCGGGGCATCGGGTTCTCGTTCGGCTACAACGCCGCCGAGCAGGCCGAGAACATGCTTACTTCAGCCCAGTTGATTGAGATGTTCGTGGATATCGTGGCCCGGAACGGCAACCTCCTCCTCGACCTGGGCCCACGCCCTGACGGATCGATTCCCGAGTTGCAGCTCGAGCGGTTGAATGCCCTCGGCGATTGGCTCCAAGTCAACGGCGACGGCATCTTCGGAACCCGGCCGTGGAGGCAGCCGACCGGCACCACGGTCGACGGCCTCCCCATCCGGTACACCCGCAAGGGCCGCACCCTGTTCGCGTTCCTGATGTCCCCTGCCGGGGCCAGCGTCGTCCTGCCGGACTTACGGGGCCTGGAGTTCTCCCGCGTCCGTCAGCTCGGATCCCGGCGACCCCTCCGGTTTGCGAAGACCGAAACCGGCCTGTCCGTGACGCTCACCCCCGCCGCCAGCGGCTACCCTCTCGGCCTCGCCATCGAGACGACCGGCGAACCCTGACACCACTGGACCGGACCGCCTGATCAGGCGGTCCGGACCCAACGGACGATGTCCTTGAGCGACGCCTTCTTCCCGTACATCAGGATCCCGACCCGGTAGATCCGAGCCGCCACCCAGACGATCAACAACAGTCCGGCGATCGTCGTCGCCACCGAGAGGAGCAACTCGCCGAGGGGAATCGGCGCGATGGAATGGCGGACCGGCACCACGAACGGCGCCAGCGGCGGGACCAGGCTCAGCACCCGAGCCAGGTTGCCGTTCGGCTCGTTCAGCAGCGCGAACATGCTCATCAGCCCCATGATGATGAACAGCATGACGGGCATCTGGGCCTGCTGGGTCTCCTGGATCGTGTTGCACATCGACCCGATCGCCGCGTAGGCCGCCGAATACAG